>CAZLPH010000036.1:0-16411 GCA_964561345.1 uncultured Candidatus Epulonipiscium sp. | reverse complement strand
AAGCTTGGAAAACCACTAAAGGAGTTAGTGGGCTTTGCTAAAACAGAAAATTTAAAGCCAAATGAATCCCAAGTACTAAAAATAGAGGTTTCTCTAGAGCGCCTAGGATCTTACGATGATAGTGGTGTAACAGGCTACCCATATAGCTATGTATTAGAGGCAGGTAAGTATATCTTCTATGCAGGGACCAATGTTAGGCAGCTAGAAAGTATAGAAATAGATGGCAAGGATGGCTATGAACTAGCTGAGATAAGGGTAATTGAGACTTTACAGCAGGCCTTAGCACCTAGGGTAGACTTTACAAGATTTAAACCAAGTAAAAAGATGGAAAATGGTCTATATGAATTAGCTTATGAGCCAGTCCCAAAGCAAGTTGTAAGTCTTAAAGAGCGAATGGAAGAAAACAGTCCTACTGCCATAGAACAGACAGGTAACCTAGGTTTTAGCTTAAAGGATGTACACTCAAAAAAGGTGTCAATGGAAGCCTTTATTGGCCAGTTAACAAATGAAGAATTAGCAACAATTGTAAGAGGGGAAGGTATGGGAAGTCCCCTTGTAACAGAGGGAACAGCTTCTGCCTTTGGCGGCCTAACAGAAGAACTAAGGCGTTATGGTTTGCCTGTTGTATGTACGGCAGATGGGCCATCAGGTATACGGATGGAAGGTGGCGGCTATGCAACCCAGCTTCCTATAGGCACACTTGTCGCGGCAACTTGGGATACTGGCCTAATAGAAGCCCTTTATGAATTAGAAGGCCAAGAGCTTTTGCTCAATGAAGTAGATGTTTTGTTAGGCCCAGGTATGAATATTAGAAGAAGTCCACTTAATGGTCGAAACTTTGAGTATTATTCTGAGGACCCTCTTATTACAGGAGCAATAGCAAAGGCTATGATTTGTGGTATTAAGAAGAGCGGGGCCCAGGGAACCCTAAAGCATTTTGCTTGTAATAACCAAGAAAAGTACCGGTCTTTTGTTGACGCAGCTGTGTCAGAGCGTTGCCTAAGGGAAATATACTTAAAAGGCTTTGAAATTGCTGTAAAAGAAGCTGGGGCAAAATCTATTATGACAGCCTATAACCCTGTTAATAGCTATTGGAGTGCCTCTAATTATGATTTAAATACAACTATTCTTAGACAAGAATGGGGATTTAAAGGCATTGTCATGACTGACTGGTGGGCAAAAATGAACCATAGTATTGACGGTGGAGAGGCCACCACACAAAATGTGGCACATATGGTTAAAGCTCAAAATGACCTTTATATGGTGGTGACAAACTACGGGGCAGGACTCAATGCAGATAATGATAATATCATGACTTCTTTAGAAGCAGGTGAGCTGAGTGTTGGGGAACTACAAAGATGTGCTATTAATATTTGTACTTTCCTTATGGAAACACCGGCCTTTTTAAGAGATAAGAAAACAACTCAGCCAGTTAAAGAAGTAGCAGCTAGAGCTTATGACTTAACAGAAGATGGGGTCAAAGACGCCTTATTATTAGAAGTAGCGCCGGATTATGATAAGTCTAAGTATGTAAAAGTGCCTAAGAAGGGTGTATATGATGTCGAGGTAATACTTAGCTCACCACATAATAGCCTAACCCAAACAGCATGTAACTTAATCATTAATGATAAAGTCATAGCCAATATTCAAACCCAAGGAACAGAGGGCAAGCAGATTAAACAGAAGATTACTCAGCTAGAAGTAGACAAGGGGATTTATAAAATAAATTTAGAAAAAGTTAAACCAGAACTTCATATAGAGAAAATAGTGTTCTCACCAGGTCAATAGGAAGTATAGATATTATTTGATATTTTCATGGAGTGTGGTATTATTGTTGTATAACTGAATAGTAGACTTATCCTAAATAGTGGGTAAGTCTTTTTCTTGTACAAAAATAACAAAGAAAATAATCAAAAATTTAAGGAGATCATTATGAAAAACAATAGAAAAATAGGCTTATTTATATTAGTATTATCACTTATCTTGTCATTAGCTGCTTGCACAGCAAAAGGGGGCAAGGGGCAAGAACCAGCCAATGATTTAGTAGGACAAGAGACAGATCAGGCCAAAGAAGACGGTGGCAAAGAGACAAAATCTAATTTTCCAGTAGAAGTAGAAGATAATTTTGGCAATAAGCTTATAATGGAAGAAGAGCCAACAAAAATAATATCCTTAGATCCAAGCAATACGGAAACATTATTTGCATTAGGATTAGGTGATAAGCTTTTGGGTGTATCAAGTAATTGCAATTATCCAGAAGAAGCCACAACAAAAGAAGTAGTAGGTAGTTATGATGGTATGAATTTAGAGCGGATTGTAGAGCTAGATCCAGATATAGTTTTGATTTATGGTGCTGGTAATGAAGAGGAAAATAAGATACTAGCAGATGCGGGTATAAAAGTACTAGGCTTTATGCCAGAATCAATTGCTAGTGTTACAGATAGTATTGAAACCATTGCTAATGCCACAGGGAGACAAGAAGAAGCTCAGGAGCTTATAAAAGAGATGATGGCAAAAAAAGAGTCAATCCAAGATGCCGTAAAGGGGCAAGAAGACGTTAAGGTTTTCTATGAAATATGGCATGATCCCTTGATGGGAGCAGGAAAAGGTTCTTTTATGGATGAGTTAATAACAGTATCAGGGGGAATGAATATAGCCCAGGATGCTGACGGGGCTTATCCTCAATATGACTTGGAGCAGTTAATAGAAAGGGATACAGACGTCTATATGGCTTCTCAAGCGATGGAGGATATTACGGTAGAATCCATTAAACAAAGACCAGGGTATGATGTTATTTCTGCCATAAAAAATGACCGGGTATATTTATTTATAGGGCCAGAAGCAGACATGGTATCAAGGCCGGGGCCACGAATAATAGATGCTTTAGAAATTGTTGCAAAAGCAATACAGCCACAAGCATTTAAGTAGAGAAGGGATTATCATGACTAGAATTAACAAAAGAAAGTATGGTCTTATTTTAGCATTATTATCTGGCATTCTAATCCTATTGATAGCCCTATTTTCTGTTATAGGAACAGCAAATATTAACCCGGTAGATGTCTTTAGAATAGTAGGATCTAAAACACCAATTATAGGAAATCATATAGATGTTTCTAATATATTAGAGACCCATCAAACAATTCTTTGGTCAATAAGGCTGCCTAGGGTACTCCTTGGGGTCTTAGTTGGTTCTAGTTTGGCCATGACGGGAGCAGCATTCCAAGGAATGTTTAAAAACCCCATGGCTGATCCCTTTGTAATAGGGATTTCATCAGGGGCGGCTCTTGGGGCCACCATAGCAATTATACTAGGGACGAGCATATCATTTATGGGTGTAAGGTCTATTTCACTATTTTCATTTATAGGTGCCCTAATAACCGTATTTGTTGTCTATAATATTGCAAGAATTAAAGATGAGATTCCTGTTACGACCTTGTTACTTGCCGGTATTGCAATAGGACAATTCTTAACGGCCATTATGTCTTTGCTCATGGTTATATTTAGCAATGATATGGCGAAAATAATATACTGGACAATGGGAAGCTTAGCTGGAAAAGGATGGGAGCCTTTGCAAAGAATTTCTCTGCCAGTCCTTATTTCGATTACATTAATTAACTTTTTTGCAAGAGATTTAAATATCATGTTAACAGGTGAAGATTCGGCTAAAAGCTTAGGGGTAAATGTAGAAAAAACTAAAACTTATATACTAATCATCGGAACATTTATGGTATCGATGGCGGTATCTGTATCTGGGATTATAGGGTTTGTAGGCCTTATAATACCCCATATTGTACGCCTTATAATTGGACCTGATCATAGAATATTGTTGCCCGCTTCTGCACTAAGTGGGGGTATATTTATGATATTTGCAGATACTATAGCCCGTACCATTATTTCGCCAATAGAAATTCCAGTAGGTATAATAACCGCCTTGTTTGGCGGTCCTTTCTTTTTATATCTTTTGAAAAAGACCAAAGGGTAGTAACAAAAGATAGATGAGATACTTAGATTGGAGTTGATCTAATGAATGCAATAGAGGTTAAAAATTTAAAATTTGCCTATAAAGAAGATTTAGTTCTCAGGGACATATGTTTTAATATAAAAAAAGGGGTGTTTTTAAGTATGGTAGGACCAAATGGTTCTGGTAAATCAACCCTATTAAAATTACTAAATAATATATATTCCTCAAAAACAGCCAGCATATTAATAGAGGGAAAAGATATAAAGGCTTTTAAAAAGAAAGATTTAGCTAGGAAAATAGCCTTTGTACCTCAAGACACGGCTATTAACTACGAATTTACAGTCTGGGAAGTTGTCTTAATGGGAAGACACCCCTACAAAGGAAGATTTGAATCGGAAAATAAAAGCGACCATAAGCTTGCTGAAGAAGCTCTAAAGCTTACCAATACCTTTCATCTCAAAGACAGGATAATTACAGAGCTTTCAGGCGGTGAAAGGCAAAGAGTCCTAATAGCCAGGGCCTTGGCCCAGGAACCCTCTATTATCTTACTAGACGAGCCCACAGCCCACCTAGATATTAATCATCAGATAGAGATATTAAGTTTATTGCAAAAATTAAACAAAGAAAAAGGAACCACCATTGTACTGGTTATTCATGATATAAACCTAGGCATAAGATACTCAGATGAAATAATTATGCTAAACAAAGGTGAAATATTAGGACGAGGAAGGCCGGAGGAAGTCATTACCAAGGAAAATATTAAGCAAGCATATAATTTGACAGTAGCCATAGATAGAAATAAGCACACAGATAAACTTTATTTAACACCGATTACAGAATTAATAGGGTAATAATATATCAATTAATGATATAATTGGCTAGGAAAGAGTTATAGCGACTATAGATAGAAGGGATGGATGAGTAATGGAAGAAGAAATCGTTTTTTGTAAGGGTGGCGGATGTACGGCTAAATTAGGTCCTGGGGTTTTAGAGGCTGTTTTGAAGAAAATTCCTAAGCATTCGGACCCTAATTTACTTGTTGGATTTGACAGTTCTGATGATGCGGCAGTTTATCAGGTATCTGATGACTTAGCTATTGTGCAGACATTAGATTTTTTTCCGCCTATGGTTGATGATCCTTATACTTTTGGACAAATTGCAGCAGCCAATGCCTTGTCGGATATATATGCCATGGGAGCAGATGTAAAAACAGCCTTAAATATTGTTTGCTTTCCGGAGAAAATGGATATGAATATTTTAGGGGCAATTATGTTAGGTGGTAATGAAAAGGTGGAGGAAGCAGGAGGGGTTTTAGTTGGTGGCCACTCTATTGCCGATGTAGATGTAAAGTATGGGCTTTCTGTGATGGGAACGATCCATCCTGATAAGGTTTACAAGAATAATACTTGCCAAGCAGGAGATAAGTTGCTTCTTACCAAACCACTAGGCGTTGGGATTGTATCCACAGCCCAGGGTGTGGGAGAGAGCTCCAAAAAAGCAATGGATTTAGCCATTGCCTCTATGACAACCCTTAATAAATATGCCGCTAATATCATAAGAAAATATGACGTTCATGGCTGTACGGATGTCACAGGATTTAGTTTTTTAGGTCATTTAAGTGAAATGTTAGGGGATGATTTTGCTGCTAATATTGATAGCTTAGAAATCCCTTATATTCCTGAATCAGTGCATTATGCCAACGCCTTTTACATTACAGCGGCAGGCCAACGAAATCGTAATCATATTGGTAACAGGGTGGAATTTAAGAATGTTCCTTTTGCAATGGAAGAAATACTCTTTGACCCTCAAACATCTGGTGGCTTATTAGTTAGTTTACCAGCAGAAGATGCAAAGCTTGCCCTAGAGGAAATTAAGGAGCTTGGACTGCCATGTGGCATTGTAGGAACAGTTGTAGAGAGAGACGATAAAAAAATCATTGTTAGATAAGGGGAAAAGAATGAAAAAAACAATAGATGCTAGAGGGAAATTATGTCCAGTTCCCGTTGTAGAAACCAATAAGCTACTAAAAACTCTTAAGCTTGGAGATATAGTAGCGGTAGAAGTAGATAATTATATTGCAGTACAAAACTTAACTAAAATGGGAGAACAAAAAAAGCTTTCTGTTTCTTTTGAAGAGATCAATAAAAATCATTATACGGTAACCTTTGAGTTAATAAGTGCTTTAGAGACCACCATAGATAAAGAAGAAGATTCTAAGGCTCAACATGATAGACCAGGTAAAACCCTTATATCCATTGCTTCTAATAAAATGGGTCAAGGAGACGAAAGACTTGGACATGTACTCATGAAGGGATTTATTTATGCCTTAACAGAACAAGAAGCCTTACCAGAAACAATTTTACTCTATAATAGTGGCTGTTTTTTATCGACAGAAGGCTCAGATTCAGTAGCAGATTTGGCATTATTAGAATCTCAGGGGGTAGAGATTTTAACTTGTGGAACTTGTCTAAACCATTATGGCCTAGATGAAAAACTAGCTGTTGGGGATGTTACGAATATGTATGTTATTGTAGAAAAACAGGTCCAAGCAACAAAGATAATTAAACCTTAAGAAAGGAATAAACCATGATTTATTTAGACCATGCAGCAACTTCTTATCATAAACCACCTGAAGTTGCCAAGGCTGTCTATGATGCCATGCTGGCAACAGGAAGTAGCGGAAGAGGGGGACACGGGGCCTCCTTAGGGGCAAATAGATTAGTCTATCAAACAAGAGAAGCTACTTCTAAGTTTTTTAATGTAGGGGACCCATCACGTGTCATCTTTACAGCTAATGCCACAGATAGCCTAAACATCGCTATTCAAGGCCTCCTTAGTTCTGGAGATCATTGTATTACAAGTGCTCTTGAACATAATAGTGTCCTAAGGCCCCTTTATAAGATGGAAGGCCAAGGCGTAGATTTAACCATCATTCCAATAGACAAAAAAGGACGGATAGATTGTTCAAAGATAGAAGAGGCTATATCTAGTAAGACAAAAGCAGTTATTTTGACTCATGGATCAAATGTATTAGGTAATATAACAGATATTAAAGCAGTAGGGGATATCTGCAAAAGGCATAATATTATATTTATATTAGATGCTTCTCAAACAGCAGGGATCATTCCCATTGATATGCAAGATGTTGGAATATCAGCTCTTTGCTGCTCAGGCCATAAAAGTCTTTTAGGTCCTCAAGGTATAGGACTTCTTTGTTTAGGGGATGGGGTTAGGCCAAGGGCCTTAAAGGCAGGAGGGACTGGGGTGGATAGCTTTTCTCCTAACATGGACTTTCCATTGCCTACGGCCTTAGAGACGGGCACCCTTAATACCCATGGGATGGCTGGACTAAATGCAGCCTATGATTATTTAAATGCCTATGGTCAGGAAAATATTCTAGCGGAAGCTTCCCATCTTGCAAAAGTATTTCGAGATGGCATTAAAGATATACCAGGAATCATCTTATATGGAGATATGGATGCTAGCCTAAGGGTCCCTATTGTTTCACTCAATATAAAAGAGATAGATTCCTCAGAACTTGCAGATGAACTCTTTCAAAGTTTTAATATAGCAACAAGAGCAGGGGCCCACTGCGCACCTGAGGTTCACCGGACATTTAATACCAGTGAGCAAGGAATGGTAAGATTTAGTTTTTCTCACTATAATACTCTGGGTGACGTTGAAAAAGCTATTAATGCTCTAAAGACATTAGGGGAGGAATTATAATGCGAGAAAAAGTGCTACAATGTGTTGTAACATTTAAAACAACCACAGAGGCTATGGCATTTGAAGATATTGCCAAAAAGGAAGGCCTTACTGGCAGGCTTATTCCCTTGCCAAGGGTTATTTCCGCCGGATGCGGCTTATCATGGCGAGAGTGTCCAGACAATAAAGATATAATAAAAGGCCTCATCAATAAATATTCGTTACAATATAATGAAATTCATGAGGTTATTATTTAAATAGCAAAGAAGAGAGGCAGATTATGAAAAAAGGTTTCTTATCCATGCTGGTTATGATCTTAAGTTTTACTTTTTTTTCTACCAGTATGTTAAGCAGTGTAATACTAGGAACAAGTCTAACAATTCAAGATATTTTAATTGCTGTCTTAGTAGGTAGTTTTATATTGTGCCTATATGTAGGACTCTTAGCATATATAGCAAATGATACAGGCTTGCCCCTGGGGTTACTTGGGTGCTATTCATTTGGGCAAAAAGGGTCATACCTTGTATCTTTTTTATTAGGTATAACACAAGTAGCTTGGTTTGGTTTAGCAATAGCCATGTTTGCCGTTCTACTTGGAAAGATGACAGGGATGCAAGTGCCAATACTTGTAGCTGTATCAGGATTACTCATAACAGTAATAGCATATTTTGGCATGGTTATTAGGTGCAGTAGGCGCTTATTTCCTGCCGGGGATTGCACCGGTAAATTCACTTATTATAGCAATTATCGCTTATGTGAGTGGGACAAAAACTGCTAAACTAATGCGGACGGAACTAGGGATGCAAAATAGCATGTAACTTTCACGCCAGAGACAATAAAAGCCTATGACTTAGATTTGTCTAAGTCATAGGCTTTTTGTATTCATAATTATAATTCACTAGCACCCTCGTACATAAGCTTGATTTCTTCTTTACTTAAGGATTTATTAACAATATAAGCAATTAAAAAGATACCTGGTATATTTACCAGAAACCTTGTTAAGGTAAACTGCGGGCCCATAGCTGATAGTTCAAACAGGAGCAGTGGTAGCTTAGTCGTAGACCAGGAACCTAGAAAGATCAGTATATTTCTAAACTTAACACCTTTTTTCATAAAGACAGCGGCAACAGGGAATGCACCATAAAGTGGACCAGCAGCAGCCGACCCTAGTAGAAAGGCTAATAAGACGCCAAGAAAACCAGAATCCTCCCCCATATACTTAACCATGGTATCTTTAGGGATCCATACATCTAATAAACCTAGTAATACAAAGATAGGTGGCAGCACCATCATCATTTCTTTAAAACTAAATGCAACTGTATCAACTGCCTTTAGTCCTAGTTCCCTATTCCAGATAAACATTAGGGCAATCAGTAGAGAGGCCCCAATAAAAATCCAATATTTTTTAATGGTCTTCATGTTATATAACCACCTTTCCAATAACAAACGCCACAATAAATGAAAATAAGAAGGCTAAGACATTTCTAAGAATAGTTGCCTTTTTTCCAAAGAACTTAATTTCTATTGGGACAGTCATAAGTCCTACCATCATAAGGGAAGAAACAAAAGCCCCGATTTGCATATAGCCAGCCCCACTCTCAAGTAGGATAGCAGCAGTAGGAAAGGCGATAAAGCCTGGAATTAGGGTAAGAGACCCAACAATAGCCGCCAGTGCTACCCCAAGATAGCCAGAGGAACCACCAATGATTGTACTGATAACCTCCGGATTTAATAAAGCAATAATAATACCAACAGTCGTAAGGATTCCAAGCATCTGGGGTAGAATATTATAAAATGATTTCCAACCTTTAAGTAAGGCTTGTTTTGTCTTGGTTTTATTCTTTACATAAGAAATAAGTAAAAGAACGCTCGTTAAGATATAGAATATATTGTTTTGCATGTTGACCTCCTAAAAAGTTATTATAATGAATGATACTTTTCTATTATTAAGGCAATTCGGTTTTTCCTTGTACCTAGGAAATTAATCCAATGGTGTAATTCTTCCTTGCCTAAATCCGTTACCTTATAAAGTCTTTTCTTAGGACCTTGGTCACTTTCGAGCCATAAAGATGTGACTAAGTTTTCTTTTTCCATGGTCCTTAAAGTGCGGTAGATGGTGCTAATATCGACCTCTTTCTCTACGAAACCAAAATCAGATAGGTTTTCCATAAGATTATAACCATAAGACTCTTCTTCGGCTAACAAACAAAGCAAACAAGCTTCTAAGAACCGGCCTTTGTTATTGTGCTTAAAGTCACAAAATGAATGATCCCCCGTTTTCATAATATCCCCTTTCTCACTATGTGCATATTGCAAGTAGTCTATGTGCGATGTGCATATAGTATCATAATTATGATTTAAGGTCAAATATGTTATTTTATAACTTCACCGATATCTTCAGGCATAACACCATTTGCAATTTATTTTTTATAAACTTCCTTTTCATCTACATATATTGTAAATTCAACCTCTGCCGTATTGCTAAGATGGTCACCTGTCGGCGCTAATGTTGCTTTAAATTGACTAATTTCACTATTTAAAAGGAATTCTACATTAGTTGTTTGATTTACTTGATGCACCTTAGCAATGGCTACTTAGATGTAATTATGCTACAATTAAAAGGTTGCTTTTAAAAACAGGAAAGAGGAGATATTTTGGCTTACTTAATTAATATGTTTCACAAGAATAAGAAATATTTTAAAGATGATACTTTGGCGGGAATAACAGTAGCACTTGCACTAATACCAGAGTCTGTAGCTTTTGCCTTTGTTGCGGGAGTTAGTCCTATTATAAGTTTACAAACGGCCGTAATGATAGGGTTCATAGCAGCTACCTTTACAGGAAGGCCTGGTATGATTAGTTCATCTACGGCTGCAATATCAGTGGTATTTGCATCCTTAATAGCCCAGCATGGCTTGGATTATCTTTTTGCCACTGTAATTTTGATGGGGATTATTCAAATGGCAGTGGGTGCATTTGGACTAGGGAAGTATGCAAGGATTATCCCTTATCCAGTTATGTTAGGGTTCCTTAATGGCCTATCTATTGTAATCTTTATAGCACAATGGGCCTTATTTAAAGTAAATAAGACAATCATGGTAAATGGTGTAGAGACGGCCAATAAGGTTTGGATGTCTTCGCAAGATATGATTATAATGATTATATTTGTAGGACTTACCATGGCAATCATTCATTTTGTTCCTAAGTTTACCAAAGCAGTTCCATCTAGTTTAGTCGCAATTATTGTGATGACAATTATTGCCGTTGTACTAGATAAAAGTGGCTATCACTTAAGAAATGTAGAAGATTTTGCTGGAATGGCATTAAAAGGTGGCTTACCTAAATTCTACATACCACAAGTAAAAATAAGTATTGATATGCTTAAAATCATAACACCATATGCTGTTATAGCCGCTCTTGTAGGGCTTACGGAAGCGGTTCTTACCCTTAGGGTAATTGATGAGATGACAGATACTAGAGGTAGAACCAACAAAGAGTGTATTGCTCAAGGGTTAGCTAATACAGTTAATGGTTTCTTTGGCGGAATGGGCGGAGATGCTATGATAGGTCAGTCTATTATCAATATAAAATCTGGCGGTAGAACAAGACTATCAGGACTAGTAGCGGCTTTTTCACTCCTTATGTTTATTATGTTTGGTTCTAGTGTTATTAATACAATTCCACTAGCAGCTTTAGTTGGCGTAATGTTCATGGTTGTGGTTGGAACCTTTGAGTGGCAAAGTTTAAAATACCGTAACAAAATCCCTAAACAAGATATTATTGTTATCATAGTCGTAAGTATTGTTACAATATTTGCAGATTTAGCAACAGCAGTTATTACAGGTGTTATACTATCTGCCTTAATGTTTGCATGGGAAAATGGCAAAACGATCTATGTCAATCTAGAAGATAATAAAGATGGTTCTAGAACTTATAAGATTAACGGCTCTATATTTTTTGGATCTGTTTTAAATTATAAAGAATTATTTCATATTGATAATGACCCAGATCATGTTATAGTGGATTTCAAGTATGCTAAAGTAATGGATCATTCCGCTATTGAAGCTATAGACGGTGTCGCAGCAAGGTATAAAGAGAGTGGTAAGACAATGACCTTAATACGCCTTACTGAAGATTGTAATAAGCTCTTTGAAAACGCCAAAACAATCACGAGTGTTAACATAGATAAGTCGACGATTATACCTAGTGAGTATAAAGGGGATGTCATAAGAAGACCCCTACATTAAATAAAACAAGATATAAAAAACCTCAGATGCTGATTAATTATCAGCATCTGAGGTTTTTTAGAGTTTGCTAATACAGCGCCTTTGAAGGGGTAACTATGGCAAGTAGTATTAGTTATGGAATCAATCTATCTTCACCATTAATGCTTGCTTGTTCACCCTCATAAATAGGGATTATTAGATAGTTTTGTCCATCAATTATTTTGGTTTTTATTGTGGCAACTTTTTCAGGTTTAACTTTAAGCACAATATCTAGCTCATTTCCATCATCATCTAAAAGACTATCTTGCATAACTTCGTCAAGCTTAGCCTCAAGTGCCCCGATTTGTTTAATAAGAGTTCTTTCTTTTTGTACCTGGGCACTAGCTTTAAGTACCTTTTTATCAATTAAATGCTCGGCCAAAGGAAGTTCATCGGCAAAGCTTTCTGAGTAGGTGTCTTCAATCTTTTCAGAAGCTTCTTCGGGAATGCCACTTTCTATTAAAAGGTCTTGAATATGATTTTTTGATAGGGTAATAGGATCGTGTTCGGTGTCATCATATAAGGCGTTGTACTCATCAATCATGGTATTTAAGTTATCTTGAACGTCCATGAAAATTAGTTCAGCTTGTTCTTCTTCTACATTAAGGGATTCTTTAATAACGGCTTCAAAGGTCTCTTTTTTCATAGTAGCAGTTTGTTTTGGGTCACACCCCAATATGTTTTCCATTAACTCAGGATGTGAATCCTTAGGTTTTTTGGTGTAATACATAACAGCGTTAACGTCGGCACTACGATCAATAAAAGCTGGGAATACAAAGCCGTTAACGGGTGGTGCAACGACCCAATCACGAATACGGGACTTTATCTTGTCCTCTTGTTCCACGTAGGTAAGACCAGGTTCTGAGAGGCCTACAGGGCAGATGGCGCATAAAATATACTCGTAGACCTCATCGGAATCATCTAGCTTTTGGTTGTCTTTAGTTTTCGTCATGATATCATAAGCATCATGGAATAGTAAGATTAAGTAGTTTCCCTCATACTCATAGTTTTCAATAACAAGATCATAAAAAGCATCTAACATAGCCTCATCTTTTAAACCGCTTTTTTTAAGTTGCATAAGAGATGTTTGTCTTTCGTTAGAAAAATCTTCATCTAGGGGGAAATTAAGTTCTAACAAGTTATTACCCATAGTTCCAGAGAGGACCTTTTTAGCTATTTCTAGGTATTTAAAGAGTTCATCCTCCTCTAAATTTAAGAAGAACTCACTAAAGTTTGAGATAACCTTCTTCTCGTCATTGACATAGCAGCCACACAGGTTGGTGAAGGTGCATTGACCTTTTTTAAACCGTTTTTTAAGTTCAAGAATATCTTTTCGTTGCATATATATATACCTCACAATCAATCTTGTTATTTAATATATTACCATTATTAAGTATAGCCTATTTTTGAATTATTGGCCATATAACTGAAATTAGAATCAGTAAGAAGGTGGTTTTGAGTTACATGGATATCAGAAGATCATTGATAGACTCTTTAATGGATAGATATAAATTATCAATAGATGGCTTAGAAATCAAGGATCCAATTAGCCATATATTACTTACCTTTTGTCTTTCCCTAAGGTCTGTATAGAAGGTTTGGCTATGGTTATGAGGGCGCAAATGGGGAAAGATATACCATTGTTTCACGGTTATTAACTGTTTTATAGGAATAGAAGATTTCTCAATATCACTGGTGATTCCATCAATTATATCTTTTTGAATTCTTCCATAAGCATAGGCTGTAAGAATAGTTCGCCTATGTTGCTTAGAAGAAAAGAAAAACTGCATTTTGCCTTTTTTTCCTAAATTGGCCTTATAATAAGTTGGCACCAGGTTTTTGCTATCAACGTCATAAGTACATGTCATAAATGGATTTGTATCAATTTTATTCATGACCTCATTATAAAGTCGATCTTTAATAACCCTATTAGGTAATTTTGTGGTGATAAGGACTCTATCAAAGTACTCACTACTATAAGAGGTCTCAATCTTAACTTTATGATTTTCCATAACTTCAATACTGTTAACTTCAAGGGAGTACCTAATATCAGAAATTCTTCCAGATAGTTTCTTGATAAGTTCTGATGTGCCCTTATTAATGAATAAGAGTTTTTCACCTCGTAGAAATCCTAATAAAGTATCAACATTAAAGGTTTTAAAAACATAGTAAGCTTGGATATTATCCATACACCCAAAGCCAAAAGAGGAAAGATGTGGACCGATTACTTGGCACACAAATCTTAAATCATGTTTTTTTAGAAAAACATTTAAAGGAACCATTAGTTCCTCTGGGATATGACCATAATTTGTTTCCCTAAGATAAGGGGCGTGTTTTTCCAAGATTTGTTGAAGCCTAGATAGTTCTTCCATTAGTAAAACAACATCTTCCCGCAGCATATGCTCAACAAGTTGATAGGTCTCATCCATGAAATTTCTATAAATAAAGCGTTCAGTATAATCTACTTGCAGCTCAATTAACAGTTCTTTTATTTTTCCGGCAAAAGAAAAAACAGTTCCTAGTTCAGCGTACATATCTTTGCTAAAGATGGTCTTACAATGGCCACCTATACATTCCTCTTTTTCGTATACCGTTACCTGGATTCCTTTTTTCTCAAGTAAGTATGCCGCTAGCATGCCACTAAATCCGCCACCAATTACAGCAACTTTCATACGGACCTCCTTCAGTATTTTCTGTTCATATATGCCCATATAGGCAAAATAAGCTTTGTATTTGTTATTTGGTTATGGTATTCCACAGGAGAATGGATCATGTTGTGGAAGATAGATTTGTGATTTACATTATAGTCCATAAGATAATCTTGAAATATTATTTTAAGCTCAGCAAATGTAATGTTTTGATTAAGGTATGGTATTAAAAATGATAAGCAGCCATCTGTGTAGGTTGTTTTGAAAGTATGAATCCTATCTAGGTCTTCATTGCTACTGGGGATAATATGTATTTGAAAGTCAAATCCATTATCTGAAATAATTGTATTTAATCTAGACTTAAAAGTTTTTCCCAGTTGTTTTAGGATTGTATCGTCTTGCAAAAAACACAAAAAGTTTATTTTCAGATGTAATGATTTACTAACAGGCATGGCCACTGCTGTTAAGATATCTTCCAAATTTTTCAAAGAAACCTCCTTGTATAATCTTGTCGCCGCAATCTGACTTTTTAAATCATATAAGGTGTATTCATACAGATTACCAATAGTCTTATAATAGCCATAGTTAGTGACCCAAAAAAGCCAGCATTCACCGCTCTTTAGCTCAGTTAAAGGGGGGATGGATTCGGTTATCCGATGGTCTTTTTTCATAGCAAAATGAACACGGTGTTTCTTTTTCGTAAGATTATTTCGTGTCATTATATTGTATACGGCTGATTCGCTTATGTTATAACCTAGCTCATCAAACAAGTATTTTAAAGCCCGAGGTCCATAATCGGGATATTCTTTTATAAGGCTAAGAAGAGCATTTTCGGTCTCTGTGCTCGTTTTATTAGGCGGTACAAAATCCTTCTTAATATCATTTAATCCATCAATTCCTTTAGATTTATATCTTTTTAGCCAGCGATAATAGAGCGTTCTTGAGATGTTATATTTTCTACAAGTAACGCTTACACCATTTTCTAAACCCTCTGAAATTATCTTGAATCTAAAGTCTTTTTGCACATAATCACCTTCTTTATTGTTTCGTATATAGGCCATATTACTATACCAATAGTTTACCGTGTAACCCTCTATTTTGCAAGGAAAAAGCATAAAATAATGAAAATTTTACTTTCATCTTATGTTGACACTATTTATAGATAAGTAAAGTGATAAGGCCTTTATTACTAAGGGATTTGCAAGTTATAGGGGTGTCAACACATTGATAAAGTAAATGTAGAATAAAAACCGATAGATATCTTTGATTGTTAAAGTTTAAACTACTTGCTATAATGATGTCAAAAGAACCAATCAGCTAAGGAGGAACAAAATGAATGAATTTAAAGTGTTCACAATAAAAAAGGATATCCATGAAGACAATGCAAAGGTTGCCCAGGCTACCAGGGATGAGCTTAAGACTCAAGGGGTCTATTTGATTAACATTATGTCTTCACCGGGAAGTGGTAAGACAACAGCGCTTGTTAGCACGATTAAAGCGTTGAAGGATGCGTACAAAATTGGTGTATTAGAAGCAGACATTGATTCTGATGTAGATGCTAGAACTGTTCAAGAAGCAGGAGCCAAGGCCATTCAATTACATACAGGGGGAATGTGCCATTTAGATGCCACAATGACCAAACAAGGAATTGATGAATTAGGGGTAGAAGAATTAGATTTGATTTTCTTAGAAAACATAGGAAATCTTATTTGCCCAGCAGGATATGATACTGGGGCTATGAAGAACGTTGCTATCTTAAGTGTACCCGAGGGGGATGACAAACCTTTAAAGTACCCAAAAATATTTTGCAATGTAGATGTTCTAATTATTAG
>CAZLPH010000035.1:0-16711 GCA_964561345.1 uncultured Candidatus Epulonipiscium sp. | reverse complement strand
TTTGATGCAATTGTAGGAGGTGAGGCATAATGAATATTTTAATTAGTGCTGTAGGTGGACAAGGGGCCTTACTTGCAAGCCGAATTTTCGGATCACTTGCAGGGAAAATTGGCCAAGATATTAAACTATCAGAAGTACACGGTATGTCTCAGCGAGGCGGAAGTGTTGTAACATACGTTAGAATGGGTGAAAAGGTTCACTCACCAGTAGTAGAAAAAGGGGCAGCTGACTTTATTATTGCCTTTGAGCAGCTTGAAGGGGCCAGATATATTCAGTGGTTAAAAAAAGACGGAACCCTTATTGTTAATACCCAGCAAATTGACCCAATGCCAGTGGTTTCAGGAGCCGTGCAATATCCAGGTGACTTAGTAGGAGAACTTTCCAAGTTACCCATTAAAATTTGCAGTGTTGATGCAGTAGAACTTGCAAGCCAAGCGGGAAATGTTAAAACGGCCAATATTACTTTAATAGGGATTTTAGCTTCAATAACAGACATACCAAAAAAGATATGGGAAGAAGCAATTGCAGAAACTGTGCCTGAAAAATTTATAGAAGAAAATTTAAAGGCTTTTGACTTAGGATATAAAGTGAAATAACATTAAAACTGGGGGTATATTAAAATGATGTGGGATGAAACAAAAGAACAAATGAGCCGGGATGAGATGAACAATCTTCAAAGTAAAAATCTTATAGAAACAGTTGAAAGGGTTTATCATAATGTCCCCTTTTATAGGAAAAAAATGCATGCACTGGGCATAGAGCCTGGTGATATTAGAGGCGTTGAAGACTTAGTTTCCTTGCCCTTTACAACAAAACAAGATTTAAGAGATAACTACCCTTATGGATTATTTGCAGTTCCACAAAATGAAATTGTAAGATTACATGCATCATCAGGAACCACAGGCTACCCAATCGTTGTAGGCTACACGAGAAAAGACATAACAAATTGGTCTGAAATGGTGGCTAGGTGTCTATATGCATATGGGGTCACAAAAGATGACTTTGTCCAGGTGGCATATGGCTACGGACTTTTTACAGGTGGTATGGGTATGCACTATGGTGTTGAAAAAGTAGGGGCAACCGTTATCCCAATTTCAGGTGGAAATACCAAAAAACAAATTCAAATTATGAAAGACTTTGGTAGCACGGTTCTAGCCTGTACACCGTCATATGCCCTTTACTTAGCAGAAACAATGGATGAAATGGGGATTAGACCAGAAGAACTGAAATTAAGAACTGGTATTTTTGGTGCAGAGCCTTGGTCGGAGCCAATGCGGCTAGAAATTGAACAGCGATTAAATATTAAGGCTATGGATATATATGGGTTAAGTGAAATGACGGGGCCGGGAGTATCCTTTGATTGTGCCGTCCATAATGGCCTTCATATAAATGAAGACCATTATTTACCAGAGTCAATTGAAAGAGATAGCCTAAGATCACTTGCCTATGGAATGGAGGGTGAACTAACATTTACCACCATTCAAAAAGAAGGCATACCCCTTTTAAGATACAGAACAGGGGACCTAACAGTCCTTCACGATGAAAAATGTGAGTGTGGTAGAACCCTTGTAAGGATGGAAAAATGTTTGGGTAGAACAGACGATATGATTATAATTCGTGGGGTTAATATATTCCCAACACAAATAGAGAGTGTTCTTTTAGAAATGGGCGTTACAACGCCCCACTATTTACTATTTGTAGATAGTGTCAACAATTTGAACAGCCTTGAAGTATGGGTTGAAGTAGATGAGTCGTTTTTCTCAGACCAAGTTAAGAAACTTCAAACAATGACACAAAAGATTAAACAAAATATTGAAAGTACCTTAGGGATCAGCATTAAGCTAAAGCTTGTTGAGCCAAAGACCATAGAGCGAAGTGAAGGAAAAGCAGTGAGAGTCATTGACCGCAGATGTAAATAATATAAGGGGGTTATGGTATGTCAGTTAGACAATTATCAGTGTTTCTTGAGAACTCACCAGCTAGGGTTGCAGAAGTTACAAAAATACTGGCACAAGCCAAGATAGATATTAGTGCCTTAGTCTTATCAGATACAATAGATTTTGGCGTTTTAAGACTTATCCTAAGCGACAATGAAAAAGCTTATAAAGTCTTAAAAGATAACGATTTTATTGTCAGACAATCAGATGTTATTATTGTCCCAATTGCCCATGATACGGGAAGCCTAGCCAAAGTTTTAGAAGCGCTGGCAAAGGATTGTATTAGCATTGAATATATGTATGCTTTTTTAGGAAAAAAATCAGGAGAAGCCTTTTCAGTCTTTAAAATGGAGGATTTAAATAAGGCCAAGCAAGTGTTAGATAAGAATAATATTAAGAGATTATGTGAAAGTGAATTATAAGTAAATAATCCCTGAATCTTGAATGTTATTCAGGATTTAGGGATTTTCAACCTAATTATTATGATGAAGATTTGGAGACTGATTGTAATATGCCCCAATACAATATAAAACAGCAGGAAGTTATTGATGAGCTAAATCAAAATATAATCGTCCTAGCCTCAGCGGGAACAGGGAAAACAGGTACTCTAGCAAAGCGGGTTGCCAGTATTATAGAGAAGAAAAAAGCGAGTCCAGAAGAAATATTATGTATTAGCTTTACCAATAAAGCTAGCAAAGAAATGAAAGATAGAATAGAAGAAATGGCAGGACCACCCAGTAAAGGTGTTACAGTTAAGACTTTTCATAGTTGGTGCTTTGATATTATAAAAAAGCAAGCAAAAAAACAGACTGATTTATTTACTGATTTTATTGTGTATGATGAAGAAGATTGCAAAGATGTCATTACAGAAGCTAGGAAACTAATTCCAGAACTAGAAAATAGATTATTTACAGAGAGTTTATTACAAAGATTTATTAGCCTAGTCAAAGAAGAAATGGCTCAGTTTAAAATAAAAGACCAGGGTCCACTAGAAATAGAGGACATCATGAGAAAAATTTTCACCCAAAATAAAGTGAAAATTGATGAAATTGCTAAAAGTAATCCCAATGGTAGGACTAAGGATGATCAGATATTAATAAAAAGGACCCTTAGAATGCAGGGCGAAGAGCTAGTGGGTCTCTATAACATGATTTTAGGAGAAAATAGGGGTGTAGATTTTAATGACTTAATCCTTAAGACATTAGAAATATTCCAAGATAAGCAGCTAGTAGAGGGTATTAAGGCTGGCTATAAATATATTAATATAGACGAGGTACAAGATACCAGTAATGTGGAGTATTATATTATCCAGAAGATCTTTGGGGAGAGTAAAATACTTCTTTGCGGGGATATCTTTCAAACGATTTACCAATGGCGGGGGTCGGCACCAGAAGAGATTATAGAGCATTTTAAGAAAAACTATGGGCCTAGAGAAATTATTTTTAACACCAACTATAGGGCAACAAAAAATCTCGTCAATCTGTCAGTTCAGTATCTACAAAATGCCTTTCCAGAAAAGTCAAAAAAGCATAGTTCAGACACTTTAGAAATAGAATCTGCCACTGAGGGAAGTAAGATTGTTGTTAAAGAAGTTTATAACATAGATGATGAGGCGGCTTATATATACAAGCAAATCAAAAATAGCAAGTCCTTAGAGAATATCTGTGTTTTATCAAGAATGAATTATTATAACAAAGAACTAAGTAAGGTCATGAAGGGGTTACAAGAACCGGGAGATCCTTTTGAGTTTGTTTTAGTAGATGAGTTTCAGTTTTTTAGAAGAAAAGAGATTAAGGATGTTACGGCCCTGATGAAATTAATCGCAAATAAGAATGATGCCATCAGCCTAAAAAGGATTTTAAAAAACTTTTCCCTAGGAATCGGAAAAGTGACCCTAGATAAAATAGAGTCTGAAGCCTACAGAGAACTAGGTATTAAGCTAACGGATTTTATTGATCATGGGACAAGGCAATCTGGCCAACCATTTAGGCAACTAACAAATGCCTTAAAAGACAATAACATTATTGTCTATGACGTCGAAAGCACAGGGGTTGATACAACAGAAGACGAGATTATCCAAATTGCAGCCATGAGAATAGACAAGGACGGGAATGAGATAGAGCGTTTTGAAAAGTTGCTAAAAAATAGCAAAAGTGTTGGAAGTTCCAAAGCAGTCCATAAGTTTTCAGATGAGTACTTGGCAGAGCACGGAGAAGACCGGGTAAAAGTTCTCAAAGAATTTGTGGCATTTTCTAAAGACAGCGTAATTGTGGGGCATAACGTAACTTTTGATATTCGTATTTTAGAGTCAGAACTTAAGAAAAATGGATTAGAAGGGCCTATGTTTACGGCTTTTTATGACACCCTTGATATTTACAGGAGATTCTATCCCAATGAAAAAAATCATAAATTAGACTATTTAAGTAAAAGATTTGAAACAAATCATAAACCAACCCATGATGCCATGGATGATATCTTAGCAACATCAGAATTACTCATAATGGCAATTAATCGTAAAATCATTCCCACATCATTAGACCGTATGAGGCACATTGAAAAGCATCTAGGGGCATTTGGAGAGATTAGTAAGCAACTAGAGATTCTCTTCTATCAGGTGCCAAAAATGAGGCCGGCAGAGATTGTTAAAACCATTGTTGTGAATTTTAGAATGAAGGGAATATATGATGATGAAAAAGTAGAAAATCTTAGGAAATTCTATTTCCTTATAGACGAGATTGATAACAAAGACAAAAGCAACCAAGATGCCCTATTAGAGGTTCTCAAGGTAACTGGCCTATCTAATGGGGAAATAGAGTTACTCATGCTAAAAGGCAGAAACAAGGTAAGTATACCCATTATCACAGTTCATCAGGCCAAGGGATTAGAGTTTGACACCGTATTTTTAGCAGGTGTCCATGAGAAAGGATTTCCAACATTTTGGGCCTTGCAGGCTAAGGACCTAGATGAGGAAAAGCGTACTTTTTATGTTGCTATTACAAGGGCTAAAAAAAATCTCCACATTAGCTACTCTAGTGTGGGCAACTATGGAAGACCTAATGAAAAAAGTCAGTTTTTGAACTTGCTTTGTGACCAATACCTGTCAATAGGATGAAAGTTAAAACCTGAAATTTAGCAGTCATAAGTTTCAGGTTTTTTAATATGTGATAATGTGGTATAATTATGAATAATTAAATAAATTAAAGATGAAAATATATAGGGGGATGTCTATGGAATTGGGGGAAAAAGTAAAAGCCTTGTTGGGCACACAAAAGGATATTCTAAAAGAATACGAAGCTGTCCTTAAACAAATTAATGAGGACGATTCTATTAATGAAAATATTAGATTGAAAAAAGATCTCATTAAATCAAAAGAAGATTTAAAAGAAGCAAAAGAAAAGGCTCAGAAACTTGGAAAAGAAAATATGAGCATAAAGATTTCTTTAAAAGAGCAGATGCTTAACGAGAGGAACGCTATACTCACGTCATCGAAGAAAAAGATTGAGCTTTATTTTGAAAATGAAGAAAAAGGTGCAATAAACAGGTTAGACCACCTAGAGAAAATAGCTAAAGGTAGGATTGAGAAAATAAATAGAATTGCCAGAGAAGAATTTGGGGAAGAAAAAGAAGAAATAGTTGAAGCAATTCATGTTTTAGAAGAGAATTTAAAAGAAAAAATAAAAACTCATAGAGAGCAAACAAACGAAAGCTACAAACAATCATTAGATCAGATGAAGCTAGAATATGATAATGAGCAGCGAGAAATAAGTGAAGAAGAAGTGGCTAAAAAACGAAAGCACAATGATATTGAAGTTAATATCGGCCTTAACTGGATTAATAAGATTGGTATCATTTTATTACTATTTGGCGTTGCAACAGCCATGAAATACACTTATTCTGCCTGGTTTAATGACTATATGAAAGCCATATCCGGTTTTATATTAGGCGGTATTATGTTAGCTGTCGGGGAATGGTTTAATAAAAAAGAAAAAAACTTGTTTGCTTTAGGCCTGTGTGGCGGGGGGATAGGTGTTTTATACCTAGCTGTATTTAGCAGTTATTTCTTTTTTGCCATATTGAATTTGCCCATAAGTATAGTGGTTTCAATTTTAATTACAATAGGTGCGGTTGTTTTATCTCAACGCTATAATTCCAAAACAATTGCTGGCATATCTCTAGTTGGTGGCTATCTACCGTTTTTTAGTTTTGGCCTTATAATGGGAATAGAAGGTTCTGGCGTGTATGTTGCCATGGGATATTTAATGATCTTAAATCTTTTAATGTTGATCATAGCACTAGAGCGAAGATGGATTTTTATAAATTATTTAAGTTTTATTTTAAATATTCCCTGTTTAGTCCTATTAGTCTTTTCTGCTGATAGTGCCCTTGTTGGGATTGTCTATGGTTTATTAACCTTTATCATGTACCTAGGCATAACCCTAGCTTATCCAATTAGGGAAAATATTAAGCTTAGAGTGGCAGATTTAATCTTACTTGCTATTAATACCCTTGTAAATTCTGCTATTGTCTATAGCCTGTTTAAAATAGCTGGGTATGACGATTTTATGGGACTATTAGCATTACTCTATGCACTAGGTTACTTTGCTTTAAGTAGACTCATTCATAACAGATACTCTCAGGAGAAGCACGTAGAAGCTCTGTTTAGTATTACGGCCTTAACCTTTAGTATCCTAATGGTGCCATTTCAATTTGGTGTTCAGTGGGCAGCCATGGGCTGGTTAGTACAGGCGATTTTAATTCTCGTATTTGCTAAAAAACGTGACGTGGAAAAAATAGAACTGGGTGGCTGGATTCTACTGGGACTTTGTGCTTTAGGATTTATGGTGGACGATATTAACATGGGATGGAACATTGAATTTTTTGCCCTTAGGTATTCATTATTAAGCTTTGGCCTTGTTTATGTCTTTACTTTATATCTACCTGAGTATAATTCAAATGCAATAACCAAGTACAGTACAAAAGGAAAGCTTATTAATGGCTTTAAATATGGCGTGATTTTAAATAGCTGGGTTTATTTACTGAGAATGGCTGAAAAGGCTTATGATCTTTACCTTGCGCCATTAATGCCACTAGGTTATGGATACTTCTATCTTATTATAATACTAGCTATTATTACCATAGTATTTGCCTATGGCATAGTCAAAATTAAGGCTATTAGGGATAAGGGAGTTGTCGGGATCTCAACCACCCTATTGGTGCTTTCAAACATTGTCTGTATAGGGCTTAACTTTGATAGCCTAAGTGGCGGCGGGAACTTGGCGGCTAGATGGCTAGGAATTGCTATATTAATTATCTATAACGTGGTTGTATTCTTTAGTATTAGTGACCTTATTATGCAGCTAATAAAAAGAAAAGGGATTAGTGTTGAATACTATCCCTTGACCATGGTTATTTACCTCTTAGGAGTGGCTACAACCCTCCTAAGCGTCCAGCTAAACTTACAAAATATAAACTTAATTATTAGTATTATATTTGTTGTTTCTGCAATGGCTTGTATTATATTTGGCTTTAAAAAAAGCTATTTGCTCATTAGAAGATTTGGCCTTGGCTTATCTATTTTTGCAACGGCTAAGCTATTTCTCTTTGACCTTAGTAATTTAGCAGGGACAGGTAGGGTTGTGGCCTACTTTTGTTTTGGACTTGTTTTAATAGCCATATCATTTATCTATCAAAAGTTAAACAACAGTTATAAAGAGGAGGTTCGCAGTGAGGAAGAATCCTAAGATACTAGGACTAATAGTGATGGCAATACTTATTGTAAGCTCTAGTGTTTTTGCAGATGCTGCGGACCAGTGGGGCTACTCTAAAGAGGTAGTCTATGACAATCAGGAAGAAGTAAAGGCTATTTATTTAGATGAAGAAGTATACCCTTACGCCAAAAAAGACTTATCAGATATAAGGCTTATAAATGAAAAAAACGAATATATCCCCTATTATATATATAACGGATATAGGAGTGGCCATACGGAGCAATATATGACATATCCAGGTGTGGAAATCCTGTCGTTTATGAAAGACAATGATTACTATGTAGATTATGAGATTAGCCCTAAAGAAAAAAATGAAGATATTATAGCTAACAAATTGGATATTGAGGTGGATAAAGATAGTTTTTACAAAGAAATAAAAATCCTTGCTAGCTATGATAATAAAACATGGGATACAATTAAGACGGATATAATTTATAAGATTAACGGACAAAGCAAAACCATAATAAGTTTAGAGGGTGATTATAAGTACCCTTACTACAGGATTATTTCTGTGAGTGATATGGCAGAGCTTCCAATCAGTCACCTAACCCTTATTTATGATCAGATAGAATCTACCTATGACAAGCACAAAAAATCTAAGGCAATTGATTATGAGCTAGAGATTAAGAAAGAAACAAAAGAAACAATAGTAAAAATTCATAATAAACAGAGGCTTAAAATTAGTAATATTAAGATACAAAGTAACAATGATTTTAATCGGAAATACGACGTTTATATGACCAATAAAGAAGGGGAGGAAATTCAAAAAATTACAGAGGGATCCATTTACAAGTTTAAATTAGAGACCTTTGATGTTGAAGACATGACCATTTCTCTAGAAGATACAATAGAGGATTTTATTGCCCCTGAATATTTAGAAGTTATTATTAAGGATAGGGATGATCAGCCTATTGCTATTGAGGCAATAGAGATTGACTACTATATTGATAAACTTGTATTTAAAAGTAATGATGCTAAAGGTATTCAGCTTCTATTTGGAAACGAGCTAGCCACAAAGCCTGATTATGATATTAGTAATTATATAGGTGAGATGGAAAAATCTAAACAGGAAAAGGCTGAGCTTCTGGATTTAGTCCAAAGAGACATAAAACAGAGCCAGGAGGAAGCGGGCTTAGACTTCAAGCTGATATTAAATATTGCAGTTGTTATAATTTCTGCTTTGTTAGTTATAATCATTCTAAAGAAAAAATAAATCAAAAAACCACCCATTACTTATGCTTATGAGTAATGGGTGGTTTTTTGATTTTATTGTAAAGGCTCATCAGTAACTATTAGTATGGTTTATCCTATAAAATCAGATCTTATTCTTTATTATAAAAGATTAGCATAGTATTTATTGATGAGAAAGAATGAATGATGTAATGTGATTGATTATAGTGGTGTCAGTTTTATTTTGGTTAAAACTAACAAAAACCGTGCGGATAAAATGGTTAAAGTGGCGAATTTTAAAAATAACATGTAAAAATGTTGATTGTTTGTGATTGGAATGATATATTATAACCATCATAAACAATCTTAAAGAACAGATACAATAAATAAAAAAGTTATAAAATAGAAAGGGGCAATTAAAATGATTATAAACGAAGATTTAATAATTCTTGACCTGCCAGCGACAACTAAGGAAGAGGCTATTCGCTTATTAGGAGAAAAAGCAGACCAAGCAGGGAGACTAAATGATGTAGATGGCTATATAAAGGCAGTTTTAGCAAGAGAGGCAGACTATAGCACAGGCGTTGGGTTTGGTGTGGCTATTCCCCACGGAAAAACAGATGCAGTTAAAGAGCCACTTCTAATGTTTGCAAAAGTAAAGCCAATGGACTGGGAATCCTTAGATGATGAAGATGTCGATCTTATTTTTGCAATTGGTGTGCCAGAAAAAGATTCAGGAACCCTTCATTTAAAAATTCTTGCTCAGTTATCTAGAAAACTAATGAAAGAAGACTTTAGAGCAGGCCTAAGAAGTGCAACCAGCCCCAATGAGATTTTACAATTATTAAAAGATAGTGAATTAGGAATATAAAAACAAGGAGGTGGTCTAGGTGCTGCCAGGAGAGCGAAGGCATAAGATATTAGAATTGCTTATGATTAATAAAGCCATAACTGTAAAGTATCTATGTGATACCTTAGAAGCATCAGAGGCCACTATTCGCCGAGATTTATCGACACTAGAAAGTGAAGGAAAGCTAGAGCGTACACACGGCGGTGCTGTCTTGACAGATGAAACAGTAAAGCTCAATTATGAAGAAAGCTTTTATCAAAAAGAAAGCAAATTCGCATCTAAAAAACGTGACATTGCAAAAAAGGCTTTTGAGTTCTTAGAAGAGAATGATTCTATTATCCTGGATTCAGGAACAACAATTTTAGAACTAGCACGTTTAATAGGAGAGTCCACCATTAAAATTACGGTTATTACAAATGCCACAACAGTTTCAAGATTAATTTCTAATAATCCTAATGTCGAACTAATGGTTGTAGGCGGTAAGGTGAGATTAAATACCCTAGCTGCAGTGGGAAGTATAGCAATTGAAACTTTGAGACGTTTTAATGTCAATAAGACATTTTTAGCAGTTAATGGGGTGACCATTGAAAATGGTTTAACAACACCAGACTTTGAAGAAGCCGAGGCCAAGAAGGCAATGTTACTAAGTGGTGTTGAGAGGTTTTTACTGGTAGATCATAGTAAATTCAAAAAAGTGGCCATGTGCCAAATAGCCCCTGTTTCTATGATTGATTGTATTATTACAGACCAAGATACGGATGATAATACAATCGAAAAATTCAGGGAAAACGATATAAAAATAATTCAGGCTTAAAGCAAGGAAAAGAGGTTTGGTATGATTACAACTGTTACGCTCAATCCGGCAATCGATCGAACGATTATCTTAGATTCTTTTCATCATGGATCTGTTAACCGTCTAAAAAGTGCGAGAGAGGATATTGGTGGAAAAGGTATTAATGTTACAAAGGTACTTAAATCATTAGGGCATAATTCTTGTGCTATTGGTTTTATAGGAGAAAAAAACAAAAATTATGTAGAGAACCTGTTAAAAGGTGAGCAATTAACAAGTGATTTTATAACAGTAGAAGGCCAAACTAGGTTAAATACGAAAATAGTGGAGCTAGATACAAAGATAACAACAGATATTAATGAAATAGGCTTTGAAATATCCAGCGAACAGCTTAGTTGCCTAGAAGAATCTATTGTTAAATATGCTAAAAAAAGTGAGTTGTTAGTCTTTAGTGGAAGTATTCCCAAGGGATTACCATCAAACATTTACTTCAAGCTCTTAAGTATAGCAGGTGAGTTTACCAAAACAGTTTTAGATGCAGATGGTGTTTTTTTACTAGAAGGGATAAAAGCAAGGCCTTATATTATTAAACCTAATATACATGAATTAGAAAATGCCCTATCAAAAAAGTTAACCACACACGAAGAAATTAAAGAGGCAGCTAGGGAGTTAATACGAGCTTATGATATTAAGTACATTCTTGTTTCTATGGGTGGGGATGGCAGTATTTTAGTATCAGCAAATGAAGCGATTTTTGCAAAGGCTCTTAAAATAGATGTTAAAAGTAGCGTAGGTGCAGGGGACTCAATGGTAGCAGGCTTTATTTATGGTATCAGCAATGGGTTTACGACAAACAAAGCTTTAGCTTATGCCACATCTTGTGGGGCATTGGCAGCTAGTCAAGAAGGAACACAATCCTTCAAAAAAGAGGCAGTAGAAGAGTTTGTTAAAAAGGTAGAATTAAATTCATTTTAAGGGGGAGATTTTATGAAGATTTTAGCAGTTACAGCTTGTCCAACGGGGATTGCCCATACATTTATGGCAGCAGAGGCTCTTGAGCAAGCAGCAAAGAAAAAAGGGTATGATATTAAGGTTGAAACAAGGGGATCTATAGGTGTTGATAATGAGTTAACAGCAGCTGATATTAAAGAGGCAGATGCTATTGTTCTTGCTTGTGATACAGCAGTACCTATGGACAGATTTGCAGGTAAGAAGGTCTTAAAGGTTCCGGTAAAGGATGCTTTGAAGGATGCAGAGGGACTAATTGAAAGAGCTTTAAAATCAAGTGTTTATAAAAAAGAGAAGGTAACAGATAATACAAAAGAAGCGAAAGAAACAAGTAAAGGTAAAGGCGCCTATGGTCATTTAATGAATGGTGTATCCTTTATGATTCCTTTTGTTGTTGCGGGTGGTATTGCAATAGCCCTTAGTTTCTTATTTGGAATTGAAGCATCAGGAGTAGAGGGAACACTGCCAGCATATTTAGATGCCTTAGGCGGGGGAGCTTTTGGTTTAATGGTTCCTATTCTTGCAGGGTATATAGCCTATTCTATTGCTGATCGGCCAGGTTTAGCCCCAGGTATGATTGGTGGTATAGTGGCGAATCAAATAGGGGCTGGATTTCTTGGCGGCCTAATAGCAGGGTTTTTAGCAGGTTATATTGTAGAATTAATTAAAAAATATATTAAACTACCAAAATCTTTACAAGGTATCATGCCAGTATTAATTATTCCAGTACTAGGATCACTAGCCACAGGTTTACTCTTGTTTTATGTTATTGGAAAACCAGTAGCTGCAGTTAATACAGGGATGAATAACTTTTTACTTAATATGTCAGGAACCAATGCTATTATCTTAGGTTTAATTATAGGATTAATGATGGCCTTCGATATGGGTGGACCAGTCAATAAGGCCGCTTATGCATTTGGAACAGGGACACTTATAGCTGGGGCAGGGACACCTATTATGGCTGCAGTAATGGCTGCCGGAATGGTACCGCCACTTGCCTTAGCCCTTGCAACCGTTTTATTTAAAAACAAGTTTACGACTGCGGAAAAAGAAGCAGGTAAGGCAGCTTGGGTACTTGGGGTTGGATTTATTACTGAAGGGGCAATACCCTTTGCAGCGTCAGATCCAATTCGTGTTATTCCATCTATGATGGTTGGAAGTGCTATAACAGGCGCCCTTGTAATGTTATTTAAGTGTACTTTATCAGTACCTCATGGTGGATTGTTTGTATTTTTTGCCATAACAAATTTACCAGCATATTTATTAGCCATTGCCATAGGAACAGTTGTTTCAGCATTTATGGTAGGGAGTCTAAAAGAGTCCTTAGAATAGTATAATAGAAACAGCCAATTAGATATCATTCTAATTGGCTGTTTTATTGCGCCTAGCTATTGCAATAGGCCCATCTAGTGCCAATCACATTGACTATTTTAAGACAAAAGGATATCATGTAGGTAGAACTTAAAATATCAAAAAATGTAGTTTTGTGTAGCTCGTTACATAATAAATGTGCTAATTTAAGAGGGGGAGTAAAAAATGGAAAAAGCTATAAAGGGTGAGAAACGTAAGCAAAGTACCATAAGAACAAGACTAATTGTTATTCCATTAATTGTTGTACTTATTGGGATATCAGCAATGGCATCTGTTTCAGCTTATTTTACACGGGCCAGTTTATTAGCTGAAATGCGAGAGAATGGTTTTCAGACATCTGAGCAGTTTATTGATATGCTAGGGGATAATACCATGTCCTTAGAAGTGATTAATATGATGTTGGATGATAAAATTAGAACAGCCTCAGAAACAGTCAAAATTAACAAAGAAAACTTAGACAATAGTTTTTTGAGTAATTTAGCAAGGGTATCTGAGATTGACGAATTAAACTATTATAATACTAGCGGAGAAATTATATACTCTAGCATAGGATCTTATGTCGGATTTGTTGCTCCTTCAGACCATGCAGCATATGGATTTAAAACAAGTAGTGACCCAGATCTCATGGAAGAGATCAGGCAAGATAGTGAATCAGACAAATTTCTTAAATATGGCTATGTAAGAGATGGAAATCAAGGATTTATTCAGGTAGGAATTTTAGCTAATAGGGTTCAAGAGTTAACGGACTCATTTGGTTATCAAGCACTTTTGAAAAAAATAACAGCTCACGAAGAAATAGCCTATGCCATGTTATTTAACCCAGAATTAGTGGTGATTGCTAGTAGCGATGAAGCTATGGTAGGAAAAGTTATTCCAGCTGATAAAAATATGCAAGAGGCAGCTGTAAGTGGTGTTCCTTATGCAGAGCAAACTTATTATGAGCCGGAAGATATTGATGTTTATATGATTAATTATCCAGCTGTTGTAAATGGAGAAAACATAGGCGCTCTTAGTATTGGTTATTCAATGGAGAAAATACAAAAGGCTATCGCTTCTAATCTTATGATCACTATTGTGACGGGCCTCATAGCCTTTGCCCTATTAGGTTTGATACTATTTAGTGCATCTAATTATGCCATAAAAATAGTGAATAAACTAAAAGAGCAAATGGGCTTTATGGCAACAGGTGATTTTACCAATGAAATTCCAGAAGAGTTAACAAGTAAAACAGATGAATTTGGACAAATATCTCAAGCTGTTAGTACCATGCAAGTATCTATCAAAGATGTTCTTAGAAATGTTATAAGTGCAGCCGAGCAGCTAGCAGCTTCATCAGAGCAACTAACAGCAACTAGTGAGCAATCAGCAACAGCAGCTGATGAAGTTGCAAAGGTTATTGAAGATATAGCACACGGAGCAATGGACCAAGCTAAGGAAACGGAGCAAGGGGTACTAGCTATTTCAACCCTAGGTGACCTTGTGGTACAAAATAAAAATGATATTGAAGAGTTAAGTCTTACAACAGAGCGTGTTAATGCTCTTAAAGACGATGGATTAAGAATTCTCCAAGACCTTGTAGAAAAAACAAATATTAATAGCCGGTCATCTAAAGAAGTTCAAAAGATTATTATCAATACCAATGAAAGTGCAGAGAAAATTGTTACAGCAAGTGGCATGATACAAAGTATTGCAGATCAAACAAATTTACTAGCTTTAAATGCGGCTATTGAAGCAGCAAGAGCTGGGGAATCAGGCAGAGGATTTGCAGTTGTAGCAGATGAAATCAGGAAACTTGCGGAGCAGTCCACAAGCTTCACAGCAGAAATAAGCACTATTATAACAGATCTAACTCAAAAGACTCTAGAAGCAGTTACAACAATGGCAGAATTAGAAGAAGTTGTTGCGTCTCAATCAGACAGTGTAAACATGACTAATAATAAATTTGATGGCATCGCACAAGCCATAGAGGAAATGAAGTTAGTGTTAGATAAAGTTAGCCACTCTAGTGATGAAATGGCTTATAAAAAAGAAGATATTATTGGCATTATCGAGCAGTTATCGGCTATTTCAGAAGAGAATGCTGCAGGAACAGAAGAAGCGGCAGCGTCAGTAGAAGAGCAAACAGCTTCTACGCAAGAAATTGCATACTCAAGTGAAGAACTAGCAAGAATTGCAGAAGAACTCAACCAGCGTGTGGGCCAATTTAGAATCTAACTATAAAAAAAGACAATCCTTTTAAAGGGATTGTCTTTTTTGTGTTTTATATAATGCAAGCTAAATATTTATAATTAAGCTTGTAAATAATAATGATTCGTAGTATAATTAGGCATGCCTAACATTTGGAGGGAGATAAATGACAGTTAATAGGGAAGATTATTTGAAAGCCATCTATGAACTTGGAGGAGAAAAAAATAAGGTCGGAACAAAAAATATAGCAACAGCCCTTGAGGTAGCACAACCATCAGTATCCGAGATGATTAAGAAGTTGGTAAATGAAGGGTATATTGAGTATGAGTTATATAAAGGTGTCATGCTTACCCCCATTGGTCTAGAAAGAGCAAAACAAATCAAAAAACGCCACCTTCTATGGGAGGTATTTCTAGTGGATAAGTTAGGATATGATTGGGAAGATGTCCACGCTGAAGCAGAAGTGCTAGAACATGTAACAAGTCCAAAGTTAGAAGAGTTGCTAGAAAAATACCTAGGTTATCCTAATGCTTGTCCCCATGGTACTCCCATTGAAAACAAAGAGAAAACAGCTAAATATATTTCTTTAAATAAGACAACACTAGGGGGAAGAGTAACAATCAAGAGATTTGAGGATGATAAGGAAATTCTAAGGTATGTAAAGCAAGAAAAGTTAAGGATTGGGGATACCATAGAAGTGTTAGAAAAAAGTAAGTTAGGAGATACAAACATAAAAGTAAATGGAAAACCCATAGAAATAAGAAAAGAATTAGCCAAAAAAATATACGTAAAGTAAGGGGATGTTATAAATGAAGAAATTAATTAGTAGTATAGCAGTCATGGCTTTAGTAGGTGTGTTTTTAGCAGGGTGTGCTAGTGGGACTAGTGGGCCGGGAACTAATAGTGACCAACTAACAGTTGTAACCACAACAACCATCATAGCAGACGTGGTAAGGGAATTATCAGGAGACCTTGTAGAAGTTCAGGCATTAATGGGGCCGGGCGTAGACCCTCACTTATATAAAGCCAGTGCAGGGGATGTTAAGAGAATGGCAAATGCAGATATGGTTGTCTATAATGGCCTTCATTTAGAAGGCAGAATGGGTGAAGTATTTGAAAATATTAAAGATAAAATAATATTTTCCGCCAATGAAAATATAGATGAGAGTATTTTGTTAGACTTTGAGACAAATCCAGGATACTATGATCCGCACGTATGGTTTGATGTGCAAATTTGGAAAGGTGCTACCCAGAGAATCGCACAAGGACTAAAAGAACTAGACCCAGATAATGCAGGGGCCTACGATGAGAACTTGGCAAGGTACTTAGGTGAGCTAGATGCCCTTGATCAATATGTAAGGGATAGAACAGAAGAACTTGCGCCAGAAGAGAGAATACTTGTAACAGCTCATGATGCTTTCCAGTATTTTGGAAGTCAATACGGCTTTGATGTTAGAGGATTACAAGGGATTAGTACGGACGCTGAGGCCGGGACGTCAGATGTGAGAAACTTAGCAGATTTTATTGTTGAAAAACAAATAAAAGCAATATTTGTAGAGTCTTCAGTTCCTAGAAAAAATATAGAAGCCCTTCAAGAAGCGGTTAAAGCAAAAGGCTTTGATGTAGAAAT
>CAZLPH010000034.1:0-17012 GCA_964561345.1 uncultured Candidatus Epulonipiscium sp. | reverse complement strand
TGGTAATAAACGAATAAATTGTACCCATTACGGGATTTTTAAAGGCAATGAGTAGGTTGAGTAATCAATCTATTTATTGCCTTTTTGTTATGCGAGTTTGAGCCTATAAAAAACGGCTAAAGATGATACAATAAAGCCATATGAACCAGTAGCTTTAATGAAAGGGGATGCCAAGATGAGTTTACTCATTAAAAACGGAAGAATAATCGATCCAAAGGAAAATAGAGATGGTGTTTTTGATATTTTAATAAAAGACGGCCTAGTTGCTGATATAGGGGAAAAGCTAAGTGCGGCGGCTGATACGGTTATAGATGCCACAGGTAAGTGGGTAGTACCAGGTTTAATTGATGTCCACGTCCACCTTAGAGAACCAGGATTTGAGCATAAGGAAACAATTGAAACAGGTTGCAAGTCTGCTGCAAGGGGCGGAATTACAACGGTTTGTTGTATGCCTAACACCAACCCATCTATTGATACAGTAACAGTTGTTAACTATATCAAGGAGAAGGCCAAAGAGCACGGTATTGTAAATGTGCTGCCAGTAGGGGCTATTACAATGGGCCAACAAGGGGAAGAGCTTACGGATGTTAAGGCCATGATTGAGGCTGGTATCTGTGCTATTAGTGATGATGGTAGGTCTATTATGAGCGCAAAGGTATTAAAAGATTCTATGGAACACATGAAGCAATTTGACATTCCTATGCTTTCTCACTGCGAGGATATGACCCTTATGGGTGGGAGTATGAACCTAGGTGAAAACTCAAAGCGTTTTGGTCTTGAAGGAATCGGCAATGAGGCAGAAGATATTATTACCGCAAGGGATATTATTTTAGCAGGTGCAACAGATATTAGGTTACATCTTTGCCACGTGAGTACTGAGCTTAGTCTTGACATTATTCGGTTTGCAAAGGCTAGGGGTGCCAATATAACAGCGGAAACAGCTCCCCACTACTTTACCCTAACAGATGACCGGGTTGGGATGGAGCAAGACACCTATGCAAAAATGAGTCCACCTCTTAGAACAGAGAAGGATAAGGAAGCCACAAGAAGAGCGTTGCAAGATAACACACTAGATATTATTGCAACAGACCATGCCCCCCATCATGCAGATGAGAAGAAGGTGGCATTTGCCAAGGCGCCTTTTGGAATAGTGGGCCTTGAGACTAGTTTTGCTATTAGTTATACACAGCTAGTGGAAAGTGGTGTTTTAACACCCAGTCAGCTAATTGAAAAAATGAGTCTAAACCCAGCAAAACTAATGGGCTTAGATAAGGGTACACTTGGGAAAGGTAAGATAGCAGATATCGCTATTATTGATCCAAACCAGGAATACGCCATAGACCCAGATAAGTTTGCGTCAAAGTCTAAAAACACACCATTCGGTGGTACAATAGTTAAAGGACAAGTACACTATACAATCGTAGATGGAAACGTGGTATACACATATAAATAAGGGGGAGTTACAATGATCGATAGACTAATTAAAGGCATCCAAAAAACGCAAAACCCAACAGTGGTAGGATTAGACCCAACCTATGCAATGATCCCATCATACCTGTCAAAAGAGATGATTGAAAAGTACGGAAAAACACCAGAGGCAGTTGCTAAGATGTTTTTAGAGTTTAACAAACAAATAATCGATAATGTTCATGATTTAATTCCAGCGGTTAAACCACAAATTGCCATGTACGAGAATTATGGTTTGGCAGGCATCCAAACTTATATAGAAACAATTGCTTATGCTAAGTCAAAAGGGCTTATTGTTATAGCGGATATTAAAAGAGGGGATATTGCCTCTACTGCAGCAGCTTATTCAAGTCATATTGGCCTGACGGATGTTGAAGGTGAGAAATTCGATATTTGGGGGTCAGACTGTGTAACCCTTAACCCTTATATGGGATACGACGCAATTGAACCTTTTATTGATAATTGTAATAACCTTGATAAGGGAATGTTTGTCCTTGTCAAAACAAGTAACCCACACGGTGGACAAATTCAGGACCTTGTTGTTGCTGCTGACGGAGAGAAAGTATATGAAAAAGTTGCTAAGCTTGTAGCTACGTGGGGCGAGGAAGCAATGGGAGAGCTTGGTTATAGTAAAATCGGGGCAGTTGTAGGTGCCACATACCCAGAAGATGCAGCGGCAGTTAGAAAGCTTATGCCAAACACATACTTTTTAGTGCCAGGATACGGGGCCCAGGGAGCAGGAGCCGAAATGCTTAAGGGCTGTTTTAATAAAGATGGCCTAGGGGCTATTGTAAACTCATCAAGAGGGATTATCGCAGCCTACAAAAATAGTGATTTTGATGAGAAAGATTTTGCTAAGGCATCAAGAGCAGCTGTTATTGCAATGAAGGAAGACTTACAAAGAATACTATAAGGAGGCGCACCAATGAAGATGACAGTAGAAATAGGGAAAATTACAAGTAACGAACTTATAGCAGCAGGTGTGTATTCTATGACAATCAAATTGCCTGATATAACAGGGATGATACAGAGTCCTGGGCAGTTTGTTAATGTTTATCCAAAAGAAAAACACACTATTTTACCAAGACCTATTAGTATTTGTGAAGTTGATGCAAAAAATGACAGTATCAGAATTATATACGCTACTGTAGGGGACGGGACATACCAATTTTCAAGAATGGCTGTTGGAGATGAGATACAAGTTAGTGGACCATCTGGCAATGGTTTTGATATGACTGGAAAGCAAACAGAACATTTAATTGTAGGTGGCGGTGTTGGGGTTCCACCACTGGTTGAACTTGCTAAGAGGCTTAAAGGAAATTTGACAGTTGTCCTTGGTTTTAGAGATGAGCCTTACTTAATCCAGGATTTTGAAAAATTAGGGGCGAAAGTATATGTGGCTACTGAGAGCGGAAAAGTTGGAAGCAAAGGAAATGTTATCGACATTCTCAATGAAAGAGATATAAAGATTGACATGGTTTATAGCTGTGGGCCAAAGCCTATGTTAAGAGCTTTAAATACATGGTGTCAGCAGAAGGATATTCCAGTTCAGGTATCACTTGAAGAGCGCATGGCGTGTGGTATAGGCGTATGTGTGGGATGTGTCTGTAAGGCAAAAGATGAAGCGAATGAAGATGGATGGGATTATAAAAAAACGTGTTCAGATGGACCGGTATTTATGGGAAGCGATGTGATATGGGATGACTAATAACTTAGACCTAAGTGTTGATATTGCAGGGGTTAAACTTAGTAATCCAATTACAACTGCCTCAGGTACATTTGCCCCAAGGGAGTTCTCTCAGTTCATGGATTTATCAGAGCTGGGAGGGGTTATTGTTAAAGGAATTGCAAGTGTCCCGTGGAAGGGTAATCCTACCCCAAGAGTTGCAGAAACCTACGGTGGCATGTTAAATGCAGTAGGCCTTCAAAACCCTGGAGTCGACTACTTTATTGAACATGACCTGCCTTTTTTAGAAAAATCAGGGACAAAGATTATCGTCAATATTGCAGGGCGGACCATTGAAGAATACTGCGAAGTTGTTGAAAAATTAGGGGATACATCTATTGATCTTCTAGAGCTTAACATTTCATGCCCTAACGTTAAAGAGGGCGGAATTGGCTTTGGAACCAGTGTCCAAATGGCGTCTGATGTTACGGCGGCAGTTAAAAAAGTATCAAAACAGCCTCTAATCGTTAAGCTTAGCCCAAATGTAACTGACATAGCAGAAATTGCAAGGGCAGTAGAAGCGGCAGGAGCAGATGGGATTTCCCTTATTAACACGCTTGTTGGTATGAAGATAGACGTTCACAAAAGAGCCCCTGTTCTTGCTAACAAAATGGGTGGTTTTTCAGGGCCAGCCATTAAGCCAGTAGCAGTTCGCATGGTCTACCAAGTCGCAAGGGCGGTTAATCTGCCAATTATCGGGCTTGGCGGTATTATGACAGGCGAAGACGCTGTGGAATTTATCCTAGCTGGAGCCGATGCCATCTCAGTAGGGACAGCAACTTTTGCTAACCCTAGAGCTTGTATTGATATAAAAGAAGGGTTAATTGATTATATGAACAAATACGGTTTCAAAACCATTAAAGAAATCCAAGAGGCATTTCAAGAGTAAATAACAACTAACAACTTAACATACATTGTACAATGGAGGCTATTATGAGCAACGAGAAAAGAGTTATAGAAATCTTTAAGGAAACAGATGTTTTATTAGACGGTCACTTTTTATTGACATCAGGAAGACACTCAAATCAGTATATGCAGTGTGCGAAAATTTTACAATACCCAAATTACACACAAGAACTTATGGGGATGTTAGCTGAGAAATACAAAGATGATAAAATTGACTACGTTCTTGCACCAGCAGTGGGCGGCATTATTATCGGCTATGAGCTTGCAAGGCAGCTTGGGGCAAGGAATATGTTTGCAGAGCGGGAAGAAGATGGCTCAATGGCCTTTAGACGCGGATTTGAACTTCCTAAAGGCGCCCGTGTTGTTGTCGCAGAAGATGTTATTACAACAGGGGGCTCAGTACAAGAAGTTATCGACATTGCTAAAGAAGCAGGGGCTGAAATTGTAGGCGTAGCGGTTCTTGTTGACCGTAGTAATGGAACTGCCAAATTTGATGCAAGACTTGATTGCGCTTTAGTGGCTAAAGTTGAATCATGGGAAAAAGATGAGTGCCCGATTTGTAAAGAAGGCAAAGAAGAACTTGTTAAGCCGGGCAGCCGAAAAATTAAATAATTATCTATATGAAAAGCTTATAGTCTAGACTATAAGCTTTTTTTTGTGTATAATTTTAGCTAAGAAGATAATAAATTGCAGGTAAAGGAGAGATAAATGGAAGATAGAGTTGTCATAGGAATTGCAGGCGGAACGGGTTCAGGTAAAACAACCCTAGTAGAACATCTAGAAAGGGTTTTTGGGGACAAAGTTACTGTTATTTCTCACGACCATTATTATAAATCTAATAGTCATCTTTCATTAGAAGATAGACGGGAACTAAACTATGACCATCCGGGTAGTTTTGATACGGATATGTTTGTTCAGCATATCAAAATGCTTAAAAATGGAGAGGGGATAGAAAGGCCTGAGTATTCCTTTGTGGAACATACAAGGCTAGAAGAAACTATCCATATTAAGCCTGCTAAGGTTATTATCGTAGAGGGTATATTGGTATTTGAAAACAAAGAAATTCTGGGCGAAATGGATATTAAGATATTTGTGGATGCAGATGCAGATGTGAGGATTCTAAGAAGGCTTTTAAGAGACGTGAAGAAGCGTGGGAGGGATATAGATAGTGTTGTAGAACAATATCTTATAACAGTTAAACCTATGCATGAGGAATTTGTAGATCCTAGTAAGAAGCATGCTGATATTATTATTCCTGAAGGTGGGCAAAACCACGTAGCCATTTCCATGATTATAGATAAAATAAATACTATTTTAGGATAAACATTAAAACTTGAGGATTTCCTCAAGTTTTTTTAATAAGATTTGACAGTCAGTATAAACTATATTATAATTACTTTAGCACTCTAGTGGAGTGAAGTGGAAGGGGATAACAATGAAAAATTATAAATTACATACAGTTGAAGGGGTAAAGGATTTTTTACCTGGGGAACAAAAGCAAAAAAATGAGATAGAGCAAAGAATAAGTAGTGTTTTTGATAGATATGGCTATGAGCCAATTCAAACACCTACATTTGAATATGTAGAGGTTTTTGCAGAAGAAGACGGCAATATATCCCGGGGTGAAATGTATAAGTTTTTAGACCGAAAAGGAAATGTATTGGCCCTTAGGCCTGACCTGACACCCCCTATTGCAAGAGTTGCAGCAACATCATTTCAAGACGATGTATTTCCACTAAGACTTAGCTATGTGGGAAGTGCTTATAGATATGTAGAGGGTTATCAAGGAAAGTTACATGAGTTTACCCAGGCTGGCGTAGAGTTGCTTGGAAACAACTCAGTCTATAGTGATGCTGAAGTGATTGCCGTAGCGGCAAATAGTTTGAGGGTTTCGGGTGTAGAGGAATTTGTGGTACACCTTGGCCAGGTAGAGTTTTTCAAATCTATTATGGAAGAAGCCCAGCTGGGCCAAGACATTATAGAAGAAATACGTGTTTTAATTGAAAATAAAAATATTGTGGCCTTAGAAGAAATCACCGCTAGCAATAATATTAACCCTGAGATAACAAAACTATTGTTAGAATTACCAAAATTATGTGGGGATATTACGATTATTAATAAAGCGAAAGGGCTTACGAAAAACCAAAAGGCATTACAGGCTTTAGAAGAAGTAGAATTGATTTATGACTTATTAAAAGAGTACGGTGTTGAGGAGAGTATAACTTTTGACCTTGGTATGGTTTCCAGACTTGAATACTATACAGGAATTATCTTTAAAGCTTATGCTTATGGAAGTGGTAGTGAGATTATAGGTGGGGGAAGATACGATACCCTTATAGGAAGATTTGGAAAAGATGTACCAGCTACTGGATTTGGTGTGAACATACATGAACTTTTAGCAGCCATTAATAAGCAGGAAATAAAGCTTAACACATGGGATACTGAAACCCTTGTTATGTATACGGCAGCAGGTCGTAAAATAGCCATCCAGACCAGTGAGGAGTTAAGAAGAACGGGTTCTTATTTAGAAAACAGTCTGTTAGGCGATGATGTGGACGTGAATGTTGCTTATGCAAAGCAAAAAAACATTGGTGGCATCTTATTTTTTAAAGACGACGAAAAGGTGGAATTAATTAATATAAAGAGTAATGAAAGATTCACAACAAAAGTAAGCGATATGTTGAAAGGTTAGGGGAAAATATGAAAACAATTACATTTGCTCTTGGTAAGGGTAGGCTTGCAAAAAGTGCAATGAACGTTTTAAATGAACTGGGGATTACATGTAGTGAAATGGAAGAAAAATCACGTAAGCTAGTATTTACCAGTGATGATGGAAAGTATAAGTTCTTTTTATGTAAAGTATCAGATGTACCAACTTTTGTGGATTACGGCGTTGCAGACATCGGAATTGTGGGCAAAGATACCATTGTGGAACAAGGTAGAAATGTTCTAGAAGTAATGGACACAGGATTTGCCAAGTGTAAGATGGCAGTAGCGGGAAAACCTGAAATGATTGAAAAATATAAGAACGGTGGGGCAATTAGAGTGGCCACAACCTTTCCTAATATAACCAATGAGTTTTTTAACAATAAAAGAAAGCAAAACGTTGAAATTATTAAATTAAATGGATCTGTAGAGCTTGCGCCTATTGTTGGCTTATCAGATGTTATTGTAGATATTGTAGAATCAGGGGCTACCCTTAAAGAAAATGGCATGGTAGTTTTTGAAGATATTTTCGATATTTCAGCCAGGGTTATTGTAAACCCAGCTAGTATGAAGATAGCCTACCAAGAAATTAATGCATTAACTGAAAAAATGAGAGACGTATTAAAATAAGATGTTAAAAGGAGGCAGTCCAATGGTTAAAATTATTAGAGACAATGACTATATAAAGTTTTTTGAGACACTAAATGAGCGTGCCCAGTTTGATGACGCAGAGTATGCGGCGGCGGCATCAGAAATTGTTGCAGCGGTTAAAAAGGATAGGGATCAAGCTCTTTTTATGTACACGGAGAAATTTGATAAGGTTGTTTTAACAAAAGAAAATGTTAAAGTGACCCAAGATGAAATAAATGAAGCCTATGCATTAGTAGATGATAATATGCAGCGCATTATAAAGTTGTCGGCAGATCGTATTAGAAAATTCCATAGTAAGCAAAAAAGAAATAGCTGGATGGATCTAGACGAAACAGGTAGTATTCTAGGGCAATTGGTATTGCCCATGGAGAGCTGCGGGGTATATGTGCCAGGTGGCAAGGCGGCTTATCCATCTTCGGTTCTAATGAACATTATTCCGGCTCAAGTAGCGGGGGTTGAAAAGATTACAATGGTTACGCCGCCACAAGCAGGGGGAAAGATTAATCCTGTGGTACTAGTTAGTGCAGATATTGCAGGTGTAACGGATATTTATAAAGTAGGGGGAGCCCAGTCTATAGCGGCACTTGCTTTTGGAACAGAGAGTATCCCTAAAGTCGACAAAATAGTTGGACCTGGGAATATCTATGTGGCCTTAGCCAAGAGAGAAGTATATGGCTATGTGAGTATTGACTCAATTGCAGGGCCAAGTGAAATATTAATCCTAGCAGATAAGAGTGCAAATCCTAAATATGTTGCAGCAGATATGTTATCTCAGGCAGAACACGATGAGCTTGCTTCGGCGGTTGTTGTAACGGACTGTGAGGAATTAGCAGAAGCTGTGGCGCAAGAAGTAGAACGCCAGACAAAGGAACTTTCAAGAAAAGATATTATCGAAAAGTCCCTTAGAGATTTCGGCGCAATTATTGTTACAAAAACCATGGAAGAGGCAATTGGGATTTCTAATGATATTGCACCAGAGCATTTAGAAATTGCCACAGACAATCCGTTTGATATACTGCCAAAAATTAAAAATGCAGGGGCTATTTTCCTAGGGCACTACACACCAGAGCCTGTAGGAGATTACATGGCTGGGCCAAATCATGTTCTTCCGACCAATGGAACAGCAAGGTTTTTCTCACCCCTTTGTGTGGATGACTTTATAAAAAAACCAAGTATTTTATCTTTTACCAAAGAATCCTTAAGACCACTATATAAAGATGTTATTGATTTTGCAGAAAGTGAAGAGCTAACGGCCCATGCCAATGCTCTAAGGGTGAGATATGATGAACAATAAAGCATATATTCGGGAAGATTTAAAGGGCTTTACCCCATATAAGGCAGACCATGTAACAGGGGTTATTAAGCTAGATGCTAATGAGAATCCTTATGCAATGGATGACACTGTAAGGGAAAATATGATTAACTGGTTAAGTGAAAAAGAAAACTTTAGCGTTTACCCAGATTCCAATTGTGAGTCTCTTAGGGGGTCAATTGCTAAGTATTATAGTGTGGAGAAAGACCAAGTGGTTTGCGGGGTAGGATCAGACCAGCTAATAGATTGTATGATCCGGGGCATATTAATGCCAGGAGATGCAGTGGTATACCCAGATCCATCCTTTAGTATGTATCAATCTATTATTACCCTCAACCATGGTAAGGGGGTAGCTGTTTCTTTAAAAGAAGATTTCTCTTATAATATAGAAGATATGATTGAGGCATGTCATGATAATGATGCCAAACTACTCATATTATGTACGCCGAATAATCCAACGGGAAATAGTTTATCACTAGCTGACATAAAACAAATAGCTAAGGCAGTTACTTGCCCAATTATGGTTGATGAGGCCTACGGGGAATTTAACAATGAAAGTGCCATAGATTTAATTAATGAATTTGAAAATATAGTAGTCTTAAGAACCTTTTCTAAGGCATATGGCCTTGCGGGCTTAAGGATTGGCTATGGCATAGGAAGTGAGAAGGCTTTATATCCAATAGAAGTATCTAAGCCGCCCTATAACGTCAATACATTTACACAAATGGTGGCTCAGACAGTTATAGAAAATGCAGCGCCTTACAAAACGCATGTTGAAGATATGAAAATAGAAAGAGAAAAGATAAAAAAAGATTTACAAGAGATGGGCCTTAAAGTATACCCATCAGATGCTAACTTTTTACTAGCGGAATGTGATAAAATAGAACTAGATGACTATTTAAAAGAAAAGAATATTCATATTAGAGCGATGGCGATTCGGGGCACAAAAATGTACCGTATTTCAGTAGGGACAAAAGAGCAAAATAAATTGGTTCTAAAATATATTAGGGAGGCAATTAACTAAATGGAGCGAAAAGCTAGTGTAGAGCGGACAACTTTTGAAACAGATATAAAAATGGTGTTTTTAATAGATGGGAGTGGTCAATCAGATATTGATACAGGAATCCCTTTCTTTGACCATATGCTAAATTCTTTTACAAAGCACGGACTATTTGATCTAAAGGTTAAAGTAAATGGGGATATTGAGGTGGATTGTCACCACACCATAGAAGATACAGGGATTGTTCTAGGCCAGTGTATTGCTAAGGCCCTAGGGGATAAAAAAAGCATTAAAAGATTTGGAGATATGATGCTGCCTATGGAAGAGGCCCTTGTTTTATGTGCCCTTGATATTTCCGGTAGACCTTTTTTGGCATTTGATGGTGACTTTACAATGTCGGCTGTTGGGGGCTATGATACAGAAATGGTAGAGGAGTTTTTTAGGGCTGTTTGTTTAGGGGCAGGGATTAACATGCACATTAAGATAATGGCTGGGAAAAACAACCACCATATGATTGAGGCAATCTACAAGGCTTTTGGAAGGGCCCTAGATACTGCAACAAGTCTAGACCCTCGTGTTAAGGGAGTACCTTCAACAAAAGGAAGCTTGTAAATATGACAACTATAATTAAATTCGGAGGAAAAAAATGATATTATATCCTGCAATAGATATTAGAGATGGCAAATGCGTCCGCTTACAAAAGGGCGATTTCAGTACAACAACTGTTTACGGAGATGACCCAGTAGAAATGGCTAGAAGATGGGAACGTGCCGGGGCAGACTACATTCACGTTGTGGACTTAGATGGTGCTCAAAGTGGGGCTGGTGGAAATCGTAGCATTATTGCCAAGATGACAGAGGCAGTTTCTATTCCTATTCAATTAGGCGGTGGTATTCGCACCTTAGATGATATTAAAGAAGCATTATCCTTAGGTGTAGCCCGTGTTATTTTAGGGTCAGCAGCTATTGAAACTCCTCAGCTTGTTAAAGAAGCAGTAGAGCTTTTTGGCGGGGAAAAAATTGTTGTTGGAGTAGACGCTAAAGATGGTAAAGTTGCCATTCATGGCTGGGAAACTGTCTCTACAAAAGATGCAACTGATGTTTGTCTAGAGATGAAATCTTACGGTATTAATAATATCGTTTATACAGATATTGCTCAAGATGGTATGATGAAGGGACCTAATATAAAGGCAACAGAGGCTTTAATTAAAGCAACTGGACTCGATATTATTGCTTCAGGCGGTGTGTCTAAACTAGATGATTTAGTCAACACAAAGAGCATTAATGCGGCAGGTACAATTATTGGTGTGGCATTGTATTTAGATGCATTTACCCTAGAGGAAGCTTTAGAAATCGTAAAATAAGGTGGTAGCTATGAAAAATAAGAGAATTATTCCATGTTTAGATCTAAAATCAGGCCGTGTGGTAAAAGGGGTTAATTTTATTAACCTTGTTGACGCAGGAGATCCTGTTGAAATAGCAAAAGCATATGAAGCTGCAGGAGCAGATGAACTGGTTTTGTTAGACATTACAGCCTCTAGTGATGGACGAGGAACAGTGCTAGGTGTCATTAAAAGCATTGTTGAAAATATTAAGATGCCCGTAACAGTAGGCGGGGGAATTAGCACTTTAGACCACATTCAAAGTGTCTTGGATCAGGGTGCTACAAAAATATCAATTGGCTCTGCAGCTGTTTCAAGTCCTGACTTTGTAAGCCAAGCGAGTAAAGCATTTGGTAGTGAGAAAATTGTCGTTGGTATTGACGCCAAGTATAATAAAGACAAAGATATCTTCGACGTATTTGTTCAAGGTGGACGAAAAAACACAGGGTTAGATGTGGTGGAGTGGGCGAAGGAGATGGAGCGCAGAGGTGCCGGAGAAATCCTTCTTACGAGTATGGATTGTGACGGGGTAAAAAATGGCTATGATATTAACCTAACCAAGGCTGTTGCTCAGGCAGTTAATATTCCAGTTATAGCATCTGGTGGCGCCGGATCTAAAGAGCACTTCTTGGAAGCCTTAACAATCGGCCGGGCAGATGCTGCTTTAGCGGCGTCATTATTTCATTTTAAAGAATTAGAAATAATGGATCTCAAAAAGTACTTAGCAGAAAACAATGTTAATGTAACCATAAAAGGGGTGTAGTGATGAGCGATATTTTAAAAGAAGTTAAATGGGATGAAAAGGGACTAGTCAGTGCTATTGTTCAAGATGCTCATTCTAAAAAAGTAAGAATGATGGCCTATATGAATGAAGAAGCTTTAAAAAAGACGTTAGAAACAGGCCGTGTTTATTACTATAGTAGAAGTCGTCAGGAACTGTGGGAAAAAGGTGAAACATCAGGATACTTCCAGTTACTACGTGGCATTAGCATAGATTGTGATGGAGATGCGCTTTTACTTCAAATTGAGCAAGTTGGTGGTATATCATGCCACACAGGAAATCATACTTGTTTTTATCGTACATTTGAAGATGATAGCTGGAAAGAAGAAGCACCGTTTGAGCTGACGAATACCGATACTGGTAATATGGTAAATTATGTGTATGGCATTATCGCAGAAAGGAAGAAGAATCCAAAAGAAGGTTCTTATACAAACTACTTACTATCTGCTGGTATTGATAAAATCCTTAAAAAAGTAGGTGAAGAAGCAACAGAAGTTATTATTGCCTCTAAAAATAATGACAAAGCAGAAGTTGTTTTTGAAGTATCAGATTTGTTGTTTCACTTGTCTGTCCTCATGTTAGAACTTGGGGTTACATGGGATGATGTTTACCAAGAGCTTGCTAAAAGAAAATAAATTTAACCTTAGCATCTGGCTAGCCAGATGCTTTTTTCTAATTAAAGACAGATGGGGGATTTAAATATGAATGTATTACTTGGAACCTTTATTAATGCCGCAGCTATTATGGTTGGGGGAACAATCGGCTTAGTTTTAAAAGGTGGTATACCTAAAAAAATAAAAGTCACAATGCTTCAAGGAATTGGCTTATGTGTTTTGCTAATAGGAATATTAGGGCTTGATAAGGTTAATAATGAAATGGTAGTGATTATTTCAGTTGTCATAGGCGCGATTTTGGGAGAGGCAATTGACATAGATCTTCGTTTTGAGAATCTAGGAAAAAAGATTGAAAAACTTTTTAAAGGTGGAAAATCTAATGTTGCAGAAGGATTTGTAACCTGTAGCCTTTTGTTTTGTGTTGGTGCAATGGCTATTACAGGGGCTTTGGAAAGTGGTCTAATGGGTAAGCATAATATTCTTAGCTCAAAAGCTATATTAGACGGGATAACATCTATTATATTTGCATCAACTATGGGCGTAGGTGTTGTCCTATCGGGTGTATCAGTTTTCATATACCAAGGAATCATTGCTTTTGGGGCAAGTTTTGTAAAAGATATACTAGGACCCCTAGCCATTAGTGATATGACAGCTATTGGAAGCCTACTTATTATGGCCATAGGCTTTAACTTGCTTGGGATTACAAAAATTAAAATTGCGAATTTATTGCCAGCTGTTTTCTTACCTATCTTCTACTATATGTTTTTCTAAGGTATAGCTATAAGGCGGAAAATTTATGTTAAGGAGAGTGTTATATGGTAACATTTAATAATGACTGGGACCAAGTTCTTAAAGATGAATTTACAAAAGACTACTACATTAAGCTAAGTGAATTTCTTGAAGATGAATATAAAAATCACACAATCTTACCAATAAAAGAAAATGTGTTTAATGCTTTTAAAACAACGTCCTTTGCACAAACCAAAGTTGTCATCCTAGGGCAAGATCCTTATCACGGCGAAAATCAGTCTCATGGCTTAGCATTTTCAGTCATGCCGGGCGTGAGGATTCCGCCGTCTCTTAGAAATATGTTTAAAGAATTACACCAAAGCTTAGGGTGCCCTGTTCCTAACAACGGTTACCTTTTAGAGTGGGCAAACCAAGGTGTACTGCTTTTAAACACAGTCCTAACTGTTAGGATGGCTGAGCCTAATTCTCATAGGAAAAAAGGGTGGGAGAACTTTACAGATAGTGTTATTACAGCTTTAAACCAAAGAGAAGACCCTGTGATTTTTATCCTGTGGGGAAATAATGCAAAAGAGAAAATAAAAATGATTACAAATTCTAACCACCATATCTTAACAGCGGTGCATCCAAGTCCCTTGTCTGCAAGCCGAGGCTTCTTTGGATGTAATCACTTTGCCTTGGTGAATGAACTATTAATCAAAGAAAATAAAAAGCCGATTAATTGGGAAATTACTGATGTGGATGTGTTAGGTTAGGTTGATGCCGCATTTGGCAGGTGGAAAAAGTCCCTTTGGACATCTCTAGGCTAGTAAGCCAAAGGATGCCCAAAGGGACTTTTTTCCGCCTACCATTGCGGGGAATCTCTAGAACTTATAAAACAAGATGGGATATTAATTAATTGGTAGGTAACATTATATAAAATCGTTGACAAGAAAATAAAAGAGGGCTATAATAAACTTAGGATATGGTAGATAACTAATATAAAAAGCATAGGTGATAATATGGAACGAAGTGTTTATAGCATTGTTTTGATGGATGATGTGGTTAAGGCTATTGATCAAATGGCTTATGATCAGAATACAAGTCGGTCAAACTTGATTAATCAGTTGCTGGCTCAAGAAGTGATGCTTATTACGCCAGAGGTTAGAATGAGAGATATCTTTGAAAAGATGATTAATACGATGGAAAATCATAGAAAATTCCAGGTTAGTTTGCAACCATCAGACTACTGTATTTCTATTCGTAGCGTTTTGGCATATAAGTATAATCCTACCATTCGCTATTTTATTGAACTATACCGGACTGTTGATACAGCCATAGGTGAACTGAAAATTACATCTAGGAGCCAGTCCAAAGAATTACAACAGTATCTGTATGAGTTTTTTAAGTTTTTTTCGAAAATGGAGCAACTCTATATGACAAGATATTTTCCAAAAAGGCCTGTTCTTTATTTCACAAATGAGGGTGAGGGGCGTTTTAGGCGGGAGCTTGTTATCTTAGAAGAAGACCGGGAACTAACAACTGATGTAATGGCAATTGCAATGGGTGACTATGTGCAAATGTTAGATAGTCTTCTTGGGATTTATCTGGCTCACTTAAAGGAAAGAGATGTGGGTGCAAAAAAAATGGAAAAGATCTATACGAATTTTTTAAATAGTAATCCAGTATTAGTATAACTTAAGGAGGAATATATGATGAATATGAATAAGTTCACACAAAAATCATTAGAAGTGGTACAAGAGGCTCAAAATATTGCATTAGAATCAGGCAACATACAAATCGATCAAGAACACATTTTATATGCCCTCTTACAAGATAATCAAGGGCTAATCCCCCAAATGTTTTCTAAGATGAATTTAGACACAGCAAGTATTGCTAAGGTGGTAAAAGACAGAATTGATGGCAAGCCTAAAGTAGGTGGACCCGGTAGAGAAGCTGGAAAGATTTATATATCAGAGGCGTCTGATTATGTTTTTAGGCAGGCAGCCAAAGAAGCAGAATCGATGAAAGATGACTATATTTCTGTGGAGCATATTATGCTGGGTATTTTCCAAAAAGGAAGTCCTGAAATTAAGAAAATATTAGACTCTTTTGGCATCAAAAAGAAAGATTTTTTAGAAATATTAACAGATGTTAGAGGTAACACAAGGGTTACGACAGATAGTCCAGAATCTACCTATGATGTGCTGTCCAAATACGGTGTAGATTTAGTAGAACTTGCTCGTAATCAAAAACTGGACCCTGTTATTGGTAGGGATACTGAAATAAGAGATACAATTCGGATTCTCTCACGTAAAACAAAAAACAACCCAGTTCTAATTGGTGAACCAGGTGTGGGTAAAACAGCTATTGCAGAGGGATTGGCTCAAAGGATTGTACGGGGAGATGTGCCAGATAGTTTAAAAGACAGACAAATATTTGCACTAGATATGGGATCACTGATTGCCGGGGCAAAATTTAGGGGGGAATTTGAAGAACGCCTTAAAGCCGTCCTTGAAGTCATTAAAAAAAGTGAAGGCCAAATATTGCTATTTATAGATGAATTACACACGATTGTAGGGGCGGGGAAAACGGATGGGGCCATGGATGCAGGCAATATTCTAAAGCCGCTTTTAGCCAGGGGAGAACTGTACTGTATAGGGGCCACAACCCTTAATGAGTACAGAGAATATATTGAGAAAGATGCAGCCCTTGAAAGAAGATTTCAACCAGTGCTTGTTGAGGAGCCAACAGTGGAAGATACGATTTCTATTTTGAGGGGCCTAAAGGAACGCTATGAAGTATACCACGGCGTGCAAATCCAAGATGCCGCATTAATTGGTGCAGCAACCCTTTCTGATAGGTATATATCAGATCGATTTTTACCAGACAAAGCCATAGACCTTGTAGACGAAGCCTGTGCCATGATTAGAACAGAAATGGACTCTATGCCATTAGAGCTAGATGAGATTTCCCGTAAAATCATGCAGCATGAAATAGAAGAAGCAGCTCTTAAAAAAGAAAAGGATACCCTGTCAAAGGAGCATTTAAAAGACATTCAAAAAGAATTAGCCAATCTTAGAGAAACCTTTAAGGAAATGAAAGCCCAGTGGGACAATGAAAAAGACAATATTTCTAAAGTGCAGAAAATAAGAGAAGAAATAGAAGCCATTAATGGGCGCATTGAGAAGGCTGAGAGGGAGTATGACTTAAACAAAGCGGCGGAACTTAAATATGGAACCTTGCCCCAACTCCAGAACGAATTGCAAGCAGAAGAAAAGCTTGTAGAAGAAAATCAAAAGAAAAACACACTGCTTAGAGATAAGGTGACAGAGGAAGAAATTGCAAAAATCGTAGGAAGGTGGACAGGAATTCCAATCTCCAAGTTGATGGAGGGGGAAAGAGAAAAACTGCTTAGCTTAGATAAGATTCTTCATGAAAGAGTTATTGGGCAAAATGAGGCTGTACAAACTGTGACAGATGCTATAATCCGCTCAAGAGCCGGCATTAAAGATCCGAGAAAACCGATAGGGTCATTTATGTTTTTAGGTCCCACAGGTGTTGGTAAAACTGAGCTTGCAAAAGCCCTTGCCCAATCCCTATTTGATGATGAGGGGAGTATCATTCGAATTGATATGAGTGAGTATATGGAAAAACACGCCGTCTCAAGATTAATCGGTGCTCCACCAGGGTATATCGGCTATGAAGAAGGTGGCCAGCTAACAGAAGCAGTACGCCGTAA
>CAZLPH010000033.1:0-17237 GCA_964561345.1 uncultured Candidatus Epulonipiscium sp. | reverse complement strand
ATAGATAATAAAAGAGTATAATTAGGTTAATTAAAGATATGTAAACAATAACATATAAGGAGGAATATATGAAAAAGATAATATATATAATATTTGTTTTAACAGGAATGGTGGCTGTAAGTATAACCATGGTAGCCTGTGGAAGCCCTGTAAAAGCAGAAAATATAGACCTAGCTGAAGAGGTAACTAGAGTAAATCAAGAAAACCAAGAGTTAAGAGAAGAGATTTATCAATTACAGCAAAATAACCAGGAACTAGATGAAGAAATAGCAAAACTAGACCCAACAAGGGCAGAAAAAGACGCAGTTCCTGACCCTGAAATAAAGGAAGAATCTGTTTTTAATATTTACGGAGCAAATATAGAGACCTACCAAGTAGAAATTCTAAAAGAAATAACCATAAAGGATAACTACAGCTTAGAACAAAGGTTGGAAGTAATAGCACAAGAGCTATCTGAGATTCAATTTGGGGGAATAGGCATAGAAGTCACTAAAATAGAAGACCGAGATGGAAAAAAGATTGCTACAATTAATCTAACTGAAGTTTCTAACCCAGAAGATAAGAGTTGGGAAACAGACTACTTTCAAGGTTCTACCGGGGGAATCATTACAAGCACATCCCTACAAGAAAGCTTTTTGCAGAAAGATTACCAAGGAGAGTGGATTGATGGGGTCACCTTCTTATACGAAGGTCAGCAAATCCAATTGGGTCACGTAGAGTCATTGGGGGAGATTAGCTATCGGTAAGGGATGGGTGCTAACCTAGGGGGATTTGCCGTATTTGGTTGGGCTGGTATATCCCGACTTGCCTCTCTTGGCTCGTAAGCCAAAGGAGGCGCGCTGGGATATATCACCCCAACCATTTGCGGGGGAAAGCAACGTGTTAGCACATGGCTAGCCCTGCGCCCCCCTCATAACTCACGCCCCAAAAGACTTGGAAAACCTCATGGAGTGGTATATAATGGTAGGTGGCTCTAAGAGCTTAAATAACATAGATAATTTAGGAGGAAACAGAATGAGTAAAATTACATTAGATTATTCAAAAACAGGCATACAAGATTACGAAATAGAAAATTTAAAGTGGCAGGCAGAAGGTGCTCATAAGATTGTCCATGAAAAAAGCGGTGCAGGAAATGACTTTTTAGGATGGGTTGACCTGCCAGTTAATTATAATAAAGACGAATTTGCACAAATCCAGCAAGCAGCTGAAGGTATCCAAAAAAATACAGATGTTCTAATTGTTATTGGAATAGGTGGGTCCTACTTAGGTGCTAAGGCAGCGCTTGATGCTTTAACCCATACGTTTTATAATTCCCTGACCAAAGAACAAAGGCAAACGCCAGAAATTTATTTTGTTGGCAATAATATTTCAGGTACATACATGAACCACCTACTTGAAATATGTGACGGTAAGGATGTTAGTGTCAATGTTATCTCGAAATCTGGAACAACCACTGAGCCAGCCATTGCTTTTAGGGTATTTAAAGGGTTGTTAGAAGAGAAATATGGCAAAGATGGTGCTAAGGAGCGTATCTTTGCTACAACAGACGGGAAAAAGGGTGCACTTTTAACCCTTGCAAAAGAGGAAGGCTACAAGACGTTTGTTATTGCAGATGATATAGGAGGACGTTTTTCAGTTCTAACAGCAGTTGGGCTACTTCCTATTGCCGTTGCAGGAATAGACGTTGAAGAGATGATGAAAGGGGCGGCAGATGGTAGGGTAGAATACAGTAATGCTAATGTTGATGAAAATCCGGCCTATCTGTATGCTGTTCTTCGTAATATCTTAAAAAGCAAAGGCAAAGAAACGGAGATTATGGTTAACTATGAACCAGAGCTTCAGTACTTCTCAGAATGGTGGAAACAGTTATTTGGTGAGAGTGAAGGAAAAGACCAAAGAGGTATTTTCCCCGCATCAGTAAATTTCTCAACAGACTTACATTCAATGGGACAGTTTATACAAGATGGCCGTAGAAACCTTTTTGAAACAATCCTTAATGTAGAGACTCCTAAGTTAGATTTTACTCTAGGAAAAGAAGAAAATGATTTAGATGGCCTTAACTATTTAGCAGGAGAAACAATGGATTTTGTTAATAAAAAAGCGTTTGAAGGTACCTTACTTGCTCACGTAGATGGGGGCGTACCTAATATTATTATTAATATACCAGAATTAGATGCCTATAACTTTGGAAAGCTGGTTTACTTCTTTGAAAAGGCATGTGCGATCAGTGGCTATATGCTTGGAATAAACCCTTTTGATCAACCGGGTGTAGAAGAATATAAGAAGAACATGTTTGCCTTACTTGGTAAAGAAGGATATGAAGAACTAAGAGAAGAGTTATTAAAGAGAATAGAACAATAAAGAAAAGGGGTTGCTTGACAAAGAAAGCAACCCCTTTTTATAAAAAAGATTGTTTAGCCAAGGATGTAAAGGAGGAATAATGTGGACGGAGATAGAAGAAGAGAAGAGTTAATGAAAATTTTAAGAAACACCTCAGATCCTATAAGTGGTGGCAAGTTGGGAGAAGTTTTTCAGGTTAGCAGGCAAGTAATTGTACAAGATATTGCACTTCTTAGAGCTCAAGGCCTAGACATTATAGCCACTGCTAGGGGATATTTACTCTATCAAAACACAGAAAAAAACAAGCAACGTGTTTTTCTAGTAAGACACCAGTATGATGAAATAGGAGATGAACTTAATACCATTGTAGATTTTGGCGGAGTTGTCAGAAATGTTTTGATTGAGCATCCCATTTATGGTGAAATGACAGGTAATATGATGTTAAAAACTAGGCGAGATGTGGAACAGTTTGTGGCGAGTATTTCTAAGTTTGATACATACCCACTAATGAACCTAACCCATGGACTTCATATGCATACGGTAGAGGCAAGAAGTGAGGAAATATTGGATGAAATAGAAGGTGCTCTGGGTAAAAAAGGCTACTTGTATACGGAGATATAATATGGTATAATCCACCCAGATGTGACAAGACATATGAAAACACACTAGGGGGATTATATAATGGAAAAAGCAAAAAAAATAGGGAAATATATAGTGGATCGCTATTTGATTCAGGCATTAAGTGGAATGGCATTAGGCTTGTTTTCTACTCTTATGGTAGGATTGATCCTTAAGCAACTTGGGGGAATAGCGCCAGCATCTTGGTTTGGTGCATTACTTATTCAATTAGGTAGCCTAGCCAGTGTTATGGCAGGCATTGGAATTGGTGTAGGGGTGGCTCACGCACTAGATGTGCCTAAGATGGTATTATATTCGACAGTTGTAACGGGATTTTTAGGTGCTAATGCCAGTAGATTAGTAGGAGGAAGCTTAATAGGTGAAGGTGGGGGTATTCTGCTATCAGGTCCCGGAGATCCAATTGGGGCGTTTATTGCAGCTCTTGTAGGTGTAGAAATTGGACGTTTGCTTTCAGGAAAAACAAAGTTAGATATCATTATTACACCCATTACGACCATTGTGTCAGGTGGAATTGCTGCAGTTATTATAGCACCTTCTATAGCGCGTTTTATGACGCTTTTAGGGGGAACGATTAATCAAGCTACAATGCTGAGGCCATTTTGGATGGGAATTATTGTTTCAGTTATGATGGGAATGATATTAACATTACCAATTAGTTCGGCGGCAATTTCCATGATATTAGGATTATCTGGACTAGCAGCTGGGGCAGCAACAGCTGGATGCTGTGCTCAAATGGTTGGATTTGCAGTGGCTAGTTATAAAGAAAACAAGGTAAACGGTCTATTAGCACAAGGTCTTGGGACATCTATGTTGCAGGTGCCTAATATTGTGAGAAATCCAAGGATCTGGATACCAGCAATAGCTGCCAGTGCCATTACAGGGCCAATGGCGACGGTGATTTTTAAAATGCATAATAATGCAGCAGGTGCAGGAATGGGGACATCAGGTCTTGTGGGAATTTTAATGACTTGGGAAACCATGGCTGATACAAGTAATAATGTATTATTATTGGCTAGTATATTGTTATTATACTTTATTTTGCCCGCTATTATTACATTAGGTGTTAGTGAGCTAATGAGGCGTAAAGGCTGGATTAAAGATGGTGATATGAAGCTAGATGTATAGGTTTATATTAAAGGGATTAGAAGGGAGCTAGGGATATGAAATATGAAGTAAAAGGTGGCAATCTTCCGTTTGTAAGCTTAACATTAGATCGTGGTGAAGAACTGTTTACAACATCAGGAGCCATGTCCTGGATGAGTCCAGGTATTACCATGGACACATCTGCCAGTGGTGGGTTGTTTGGTGGTGTCAAAAGAGTGTTTTCAGGAGAAAGTTTCTTTACAGTTAACTTTAAAGCAAATTCAGATAATCAAAGGATTGCATTTTCATCGTCTTTTCCAGGTAGTATTTACCCTGTGAAGTTAGAAGCGGGAAGAAGTATTATCGCTCAGAAAAGAGCCTTCCTAGTGGCAGAAAAAGGTGTTGATCTTGCTATTCACTTTCAAAAAAAGTTCAGTACAGGTTTTTTTGGGGGAGAAGGTTTTATTATGCAACGGCTCTCAGGGGACGGATATGTGTTTTTAGAAGTAGACGGTGCCTTAGAAGAGATAGAGCTTGAACATGGCGAAAGTTTAAGAGTAGATACAGGTCATGTGGCCTTTTTCCAAGACACAGTTCAAATGAGTATTGATTCGGTTAAGGGATTTAAAAACATATTCTTTGGCGGAGAAGGATTGTTTTTAACCACGTTAAAAGGACCAGGTAAGGTCTATCTTCAATCTATTCCAATTCAAAATTTTGCTAGAAGTATCATTCCTTTTATACCAGTTAGCTCTAGTAATTAAAAAAACACCCTAAGTAGATATATATACTTAGGGTGTTTTTTTATCTATACTAAGAATAATTTCATTTTGTTCCAAGTTTCTTCGTTTACCTCAGCCATAATGGAGGTGCCAATTTCTAGGTGATTTTCTTTAATAATGAGGGCATTTCGGTGCAAAAAGGCTACCATGGCTTGCTGGCTATATGGAATTAGATAGTCAGCCTTTTTGAGTGTATTAGGTAGCAAAGATGAAATTACATCTAAGAGCTTGTCCATATTAAGATCTTTTTTTGCTGAAATCCAGATGACCTCTTTATAATCTAAGCTACTACTATTTAGTAGAGTTGATTCTATGGCTTCAAGATTTTCTTGTGTAACACCGTCCATTTTATTAAAAACTAAGATGGCGGGAATCTCTTGTGCTTCGATTTCTATAAGAACCTTTTCTACAGCTTGTAACTCTTTCATAACAGATTCTGAAGAGGCGTCAATAACGTGGAGGAGCAAATCGGATTCCTTAACTTCTTCTAAAGTAGACTGAAAGGCTTCTACTAAGTTGTGGGATAATTTCCGTATAAATCCGATTGTATCAGTTAGTGTGATAGTTCTTCCATCTTGTAAGCTAATGGCCCTAGTGGTTGTTTCTAAAGTAGCAAACAGCATATTCTTAGCAAGAACAGCTTCTTTATGATGGCTAACCTTGGAAGGGTGTCGTTTGGCAAGATGATTACGAATAGTGGACTTTCCCACATTTGTATAACCAACTAAGGCGACGTTTGGTATCTTGCTACTTAGCCTTCTTTCCCGCTGGGTTTTTCGAACCTTTTTAAGTTTAGCCAGCTCTTGTTGTAAGGATTCTATTCTGTGCATGATATTTCGTCTGTCAATTTCCAGTTTCTTTTCTCCTGGTCCTTTAGACCCAATTCCACCACCGGCGCGTTCTTCGCTTCCAGGTGGAATAGGGCGAGTGGTTCGGTAGTTAAGCTGTGCTAATTCAACCTGAAGTTTAGCCTCTCTCGTTCTTGCCCGGTTGGCAAATATTTCTAGGATCAGGGTGGTCCTGTCAATCACTTTACAACCCGTAATAGTCATTAGATTTCTAATTTGAGTACCTGACAATTCATCATCAAAAATAAGAACATTTGCTTGGGTGATTTGTCTTTGCATGGCTAGTTCTTGAGCTTTTCCCTTTCCCACATAAAAGGCTACGTCTGCTTGGCGACGCTTTTGTAAAACCTTTCCCACCACGACCACATTACAAGCTAGGGCTAATTCTTCTAGCTCATCTAGCATTTCAGTATTATCACAACTAACCAAAATAGCTTTTTCAGCTTCTGTATCATTTGCCATGGTTTCTATTGAAAGGAGTTTAGTTTGAACCATCTTAATATAATCATCATAAGCAAAGCCCTCTAGTTTTGTAAGACTAACAGGAGCAGTAACCTGATAATTAAGCTTGCCTTCTTTGAGGTCGCAAAATCCTAATGAAATACCGGATGATTTCCCATCTTTTACACCAATTGCAACCATACAATCTAGCTTTAGCTGCATAAGAGCCGTAACATCAGGAAGAGATAAGGCGGAGTCACCACCTGGATGTGTGTGTATAATACGAATCCCGCATAGCTTGTTTGGATGATCATTTCCGTGAGGGATAGATGCGGTATTACTATCCCCTACGGCGACACTGACAACTTTGCCTCTTCGGTCAACTCCCACACTAATTTCCCGGCCTAAATACTGAGTAAGAATACATAATGGATCTATGATTTCTGCGTTAATTACTGCGTATGAAGGAATGATTATATCATATAATTGTTCTAGTTCATTTAGTATGCTATTTCTAATGCCACTTATATTACCATGTATCATAATTTTCAACACCTTTCTAAACATTGTACCTATTATATCAGTATGATAGAATAATAGACATAGGAGATTTCAAGAAGAGGTGAATACAATAGGCTTTTAAAAAAGAAATCGTGAAATCATAGAAAAGGATATTGAAATAGTAAGGAATAAGGTATAATTATAAACAAGGAGAGTGTTGAAATGAAATTAAGTGAAAAAAAGTTTACGAAAAAGAAAATAATAGCTTTAGTAATAGGAATTGCCATTGTAGCAGGTGTCATATTTACTTTTATAAAGGGGCGTTCTGAGGCTGCTATGGCCAAGGCAGAAAAAGGAACCCCAGTACAAGTACATACAGTGTCAACAAATTCTATATCTGCCCAAATATCATCAGCAGGAGAAGTAGAGGCAAATAGTGAAGAAATCATTTATTCTGAAATAAGTGGAACAATTGAAGAAGTTATGGCTGAAGTAGGTGATCAAATTAAAGCAGGAGATGTTATCTTACGTTTTGATAATGATACTAGAACCAGACTAGGAAGAGACTTAGAGAAATTAAAGTTGCAATTAGCTTCTGCAAAAACAACTTTGAATGACCTACAAGGTGAAAGTGGAAAACAAGAAATACTTCAAGCAGAATCATCTCTTGTTCAGTTGGAAAAATCAGAAAAGGACATTTTAGATTCCATAGAAACCCAAGAACTGTCCATAGAGCAAATGAAAAGAGAATTAGAAACCGCAATGAAATTGCAAGAAGACCAAAAAGAGTTACTAGAAGCAGGGATTATAGCGCAAAAAGAATATGATGATATAGGGGATAAGATCAAAGGTGCTGAAGATCAAATAAAGGCCGCTACAATTCAATTAGAGGGAACAAAAGCATCAACATCATCCCTAGAAGCACAGAAAGAAACGGCACAATATACTTTAGATGTCCTTAAAAACAATGTAACGGATAAAAATAAAAAACAAGCCGTGGCCCTAAAGCAAAATGAAATTAAGTCAATTAATTTACAAATTGCGGCGCTACAAGATGAGCTCTCAAAAGCCAAGTTAGAGGTTCTGAGCCCTATTGATGGAACAATATCTGACGTCGTGGCAGATAAAGGTGCGACTGTAGGAGTTGGCACACCTTTAATAACAATTCTAGATTTATCAACTTTAAAAGTAAAATCAGATATTAGTACATTTAATGGTCCGCAAATTAAACTAGGGCAAGAAGCTATTGTTAGGCAAGATAGCCTGGAGGCAAAAGAATATACTGGAATAGTAACTGAAATTGCTCCGGCAGCTATTAAAAAGCAATCTGGTACATCAACTAGTAATGTCTTGCCAATTATAATTGAAATTAAAGAAACAGAAACAGAGTTAAAACCAGGTTACAATGTAGATGTTAGAATTAAAACAGTAGAAAAGGATGAGGCGATTACTCTTCCAATTTTAGCTATTATGGAAGATGATGATATGGACACTAAATATGTATTTGTGATTAAAGATGATAATACATTAGAAAAAAGAGAAGTACAAGAACTTACCCTTGATAATATCTCTATAGAAGTAGCTGGGGTAGAAGTAGGGGAGCGAGTTGTTGCAGATCCAACAGAATCACTAGAAGAGGGGATGTTGGTTTCAGAAATAGGTGATGATGAGTGATCCATGTAGAAGACCTAAGTAAAATTTATGACACAGGTGTTATTAAGGTAAAGGCTCTAGATAAAGTTAGTTTTCATGTTAATGAAGGTGAATATGTCTCAATTATGGGAGCGTCAGGATCTGGAAAGACCACACTACTTCATATTTTAGGATGTCTAGATAAGGGAAATGGTGGGCTTTATATATTAGATGGTGTAAATGTATCCAAACTAAAAGATAAAGACTTTGCGACTATTAGAAATCGTAAAATAGGCTTTGTATTTCAGGCATTTAACTTGTTGCCAAAATTAAGCATATTAGAAAATGTAGAGCTTCCTATGTTATACGGTGGTGTAAAAGCAAAAGAGCGAAGAGAAAGAGCTTTAGTAGCCTTAGAAAAGGTAGGATTGGGTGATCGGGTGAAACATAAGCCTAATGAAATTTCAGGTGGCCAAAAACAACGGGTTGCTATTGCCCGTGCTCTTGTTAATAACCCGGCTATAATCTTAGCTGATGAGCCCACAGGAAACTTAGATAGCAAATCAAGTGTAGAGATCATGAATATATTTAAAGATCTAAATAATGAGGGTGCAACCATTGTAATGGTAACTCATGAGGATGAGATAGCAGCTCACACCAAACGTAAAGTTGTGTTTAGAGATGGTCGTATTATTGAAGATGAGCCAATCATAGAGGGTGTAATATGAATATTAGAGAAGGAATAAAATCAGCACTTCAAAATTTAACGGGTAGTAAGATGCGTACATTTCTTACCATGTTAGGAATGATTATTGGGATTGGCTCTGTTATTATGATCCTTTCTATAGGAGCCGGTGTCCAAGATAGCTTAACAGGGTTATTTGATAAATTTGGAAAAGGCACCATTCAGTTAGATGCAGGTAAAGCTGGTGTGGAGGATTATTTTATTAGGGAGGATTTTGAGATTCTGAAGGAGTTACCTGGTATTAATACGGCTACCCCACTTATGGCATTTACAGGGAATTTAAGAATGAGGAAAGCCGATGAACTTAAGTTTTGCCAAATATGGGGTATTACAGAGGATTACGGTAAAGTAATGCCAGTTAAGATATTAAAAGGTAGGGGTATTTCCTTGGCTGATAATAGAACCAAGGCAAATGTAGCGGTAGTAGAAGAGGCACTTGCTATGCAACGTTTTGGAACAACTAATGTTATAGGGAAACAAATTGAACTTAGACATGAAAATCAAAATTACTTGTTTGAAATTATTGGGGTTAAAGATGATACCTACGATATAGCAGGAATGCCTAAAGAATTTATTCCCCTAATGGCGTATATTCCTTATGAAACAGTCATGTCCAATATGTTTGATTATGGTGAAGGTAAGGCGCTCATGGCAATGGTAGGAGCCCATGAAGATGCAAATGTAAACGTATTGGCACAGAACATTAAAAAGATATTGGAAAAAAGACATAATGTAAAAAACCTATACAGTGTGGAACCTTTATCCAAACAAATGGGTGAAATAAACGCCCAGCTGAGTATCATGATGGCCTTTATAAGTATTGTTGCAGGTATTTCCCTGGTTGTTGGTGGGGTTGGCATTATGAATATTATGCTTGTTACAGTTAAAGAGCGAACAAGAGAAATAGGGATTCGAAAAGCATTAGGTGCTAAAAACAAGGAAGTTTTAACCCAGTTTTTAATCGAGGCATTAATACTAACCTTAATTGGTGGTATTATAGGTATGGTCTTTGGGTATGTTGGGGGGATTGTTCTAGGTGGTGCAATTGATATTGTGCCTAAGTTAACCGTGGGAATGCTTGTTTTTGCAGTCGGTACATCTAGCTGTATTGGCTTGTTATTTGGTGTGTATCCAGCTAGGCAAGCAGCAAGGTTAGATCCAATAGAGGCCCTACGTTATGAATAGGATTAAGAGAATAAGGAGGAAAAAAATGAAAAAGAACATTATATATGTATCACTTTTAATAATGATGTTTTCGCTCACAACACTCTACGGGAGCGAAGTAGAAACTGTTGTGGGGGAAGATGGTATAGAAGAACTAACCGTAGAAGATGCTGTAGTAAAGGCTCAAAAGAGAAATAAGAGGCTTCGGATGCAAGGAACTACTATAGAGCTTGCAAAGGTTAATAAAGATAGTGCTAAAGAGCATTATGATAATGTGTGGGATGGTCAGTTTCAAGCAGCTAGTTCAGCCTACTCTAAAGCAACAGCTAATGCAGAGTATGAAGTTAAAAATGAAGCTTTAATAGCTGATCAGGTTGCTTTTGAAATAGAAACACAATTTGATGATATTTTAGAATTAGAAGAAAAATATAAATTAGCCTGTGAGAACTTAAAGGTTCAGCAACAAAAGGTAAATCATGCAGCAAAGAAAGAGACATTAGGATTAGGAAGCATAATAGTCACAAAGGCTGAAAAAAATCAATTAAAAATCCAAAATAAGAATATAGAGAGCTTAGAACAAGCTATTGAAACAGAATATAGGAAATTAAATGACGCTATAGGTGAAAAAGAAGAAAAATATACCTTAATAAAAGAGAATAATTATGAGCCTCTTGATATGAAGAGGTCCATGCAAGGACAAGTGTCATATGCTATTAATTCTGATTTGGGAATATGGCTACAAGAAGAAGTTGCAGAGTCAGAAAAGGTGGCATTTATAGCCCCAGGTCCAGATGGTTATGCCCCGACTTATACCTTGTATCAGCAAAGGAAGTTGAATTATGCACAAGCCCTAAACAACGTATCCTTAAGTAAAGAAGGTAAAGAAGAGCAAATAAAACAATTATATGAAAATATTCAAGCCCTAGAAATACAACATGATAAGATTATAATTGATTTAGAAGAAGCCCAAAGACAATATGGCATTATGAAAAAACGTTATGAGTTAGGAATGATTACAGCCTTGAACTTAGAAGAAGTTGAACTGGCAGTTTTGCAAAATGAACTTCAACTTAGTAGTACCATAAGGCAACACAATCAATTAAAGATAATGTTTGAAAAGTCATATTTGGGTGCAACTCAAAAAGGTAGATAAAATTTAAAAAAAGACTATCCTAAGAATTAATTCTTAGGATAGTCTTTTTTTGTCTAAGTTAGATATGACTTGGGGCTTAAGTGTTTCGTTGTTTTGAAAGTACCGCCATAGACAATATCTAATATTAAGAGCAATCATATCAGCCATCTTCATAACCAGAGAAAGGCGTGTGTTTTGTAAAATAGCCATATTCATCATACTGCTAAAATTAACAATGCCGGTAATATGGAAATCTCCGGCTGGAGGCAAGTCTTTTTGGACACCTGCTCCTGGTTTAATTGGCCCATCTCCAATAGTGATATGACCAACGTGTTCCATAGATCCTAAACAAGCATCGATGGCAAGGACGAGTGAGTGAGGATGATGTTGTTTGATATGGGCCAGGGTATCTTCTAAGTTCTTGGCATGGACCGGCTCATCGAGGGTTCCAAAAACATGAACGCCAGGAAAATCTAGGGTTCTGAGTTTATATCCTACCAAGGGACCTAGGCTATCACCAGTGGCCCTATCTGTGCCAATACATAAGATGACCAAGGAATACCGATACAAAGGAAGCAAGCTAGATAAATAATGATTAAAAGTATTAGAGAAAGATTGTAGGGCACTAGGCTCATGTATATTGATATATGCAGTTTGGTTTTTTGGTGCAGGTTTAATCACGATAAATTACCACCTTCCTGAATGACCTTAGTTTGTGAAGTTTTAGTAAAAGTATTTACCTATTAGCATGGAATTTATTTACATATGTCTAAGGTGTTAGAATCATGGAAGGTAATATCAAAAAAGAGAGATAAAATATGTGATTCCTTCGACACATGGAGACAAAACTATATGGAATAATATGGTAACATCTGCATAGAGAGAAAAAATAGAATCAAGGGGGAATCACATGAAAAGTATATCTTACGATCCTAATTTCCGGGGAGAAAAAGATAATCGCAAATGGTTTACGAATGTAAAGTTAATTGGGGAGATTGATGAAGGGACAAGTATATACATAGAAGATTATGCTTATATATATTTGCACCAGTGTGCAAATAGTGATGTATCATATGAACTGTGTACGGTGTTAATTGGAGAATATTATAAAGAATCTGATCAAGTGGTTATTTATGGGGTTATTCCTGTGAAAGCTGAGTTAATAAATCAGAATTCAAAATGGATAGATGAAAATGTTTTAGAAGCCATTGAGGATGAAAGGCAGTGTTATTTTCCAGAAGGAGATTATGTCGGGTGGATGCACACTCAACCGGGATACGGCATAATGCCTACGACACAAGAGATGGCAGTCCACAAAGATATTTTTGGAGATGATAGTATATTAATGTTGCTAGATCCCATTTACCATACAGAGGCTTTTTTTACATGTGAGAATGGTAAGTTTGAAAAGAAAAAGGGGTTCTGCGTCTATTACGAAAAAAATGACCTTATGCAAAAGTATATGGAAGACCATTCCTATATGGCGCAAAAAGAGCCCCAGGAATGTGAGAAGGTAGTCGATGATTTTAGAGAGCTAGGGGCTAAAAGAAAAGAGATAGTAGAAAGAAAAAGAAGAAAAAGTCTAGTTGTTAACATTGCTTTAGTAGGGACCTTGCTAACGGCAGCCTTTATGGTGGGGATTCAAAGTCAGCAAAAAAGAATTAATAATCTCCAAAAAGATGTGGTGACTATTCATAGGCAATACAGTGAAGTTGAAAACCGGATACCTGATAACCCAGTTGAATTAGTATTTACATCATCTATAGCTGAGGCCCAAGTAGAGCCTGAGATAGTGGATGAATTAGAAGAAGAGTTAGAAGAGGAGTTAGAAGATGAAATGGTATTAGAGCCGGCAGGAGAGATAATACCTGGGCCAGAGTATGATATTCATACTGTTAAGATGGGAGAAAGTTTATTTAGTATTAGCTATAATTATTACCAAACAGTGGCTGTGGCTAAGGAAATAGCGACCCTAAATAGCATTGAGAACCATGATACAATATATATTGGACAAGAACTAAAACTTCCCAAGAAGGTGCAATAGACAACTCTTTGTGAGTTATCGTTGAAAGAATAGTGGGAAATGAGTTATAATAGGATATAACGAAGTTATCCAAAGAGATAACAAATCCAGAAAATAAAATAGGAGGCCTAAGATGAAAAAGCTAAAAGTTCTATTTGTAGCTAGTGAAGTGGTTCCTTTTGCAAAAACAGGAGGACTTGCGGATGTCATAGGATCGTTACCGCAAGAGTTAAGAGGGCAAGATATAGATGCAAGAGTTGTAATGCCATATTACCAAAGTATTAAGGGGATGGAAGAAAAGGTGAAGTGGATGGATTCCTATGTTATTTCTCTAGGGTGGAGAAATCAGGAAGCCAATGTGTTTTTACTAGAAGAAGAAGTCCCAACATACTTTATTAAAAATCATGAATATTTTAGCAGGGGCGAGCTATATGGTTATGAGGATGATGACGAGAGATATGCGTTTTTTTGTAAGGCAGTTTTAGAAATGCTTCCTCGTGTTGATTTTGTTCCTGATATTATTCATTGTAATGACTGGCAAACGGGGCCTATTTGCTTACTTTTAAAAGATAACTATAGGCACAATCCAATTTACAGCGGGATAAAGTCAGTATTTACCATACATAATATTCAGTACCAAGGTATATTTGGCAGAGAAGCACTTGAAATGCTAGAAATCTCTGATGGCTATTTCCATCCAGAAGCCATTGAACATTATGGGGCAGTTAGCTATATGAAGGCAGGAATTGGGTATGCTGATGTTATTACAACAGTAAGTCCTTCCTATGCACAAGAAATTCAGACAGCAGAGTATGGGTATGGATTAGATGGTCTCTTAAGAAAAAGGAGCAATGTGGTCCATGGTATTATTAATGGGATTGATGAGGTAAAATATGATCCGAGTACAGACCCAAACCTGTATGCCAATTATTCAGCCAAAGACTTAAAAGGCAAAAAAGAAGGTAAAAAACAATTTCAAAAGGATTTTGGCTTAGTTCAAGAAGATAAGATGATTATTGCTATTATTACCAGACTAGCCATTCAAAAAGGCTTAGACTTATTCAGTCACACCATAGACGGTGTTTGGATAATGGATAAGATAATGGAAATGGATGTACAATTTGTTTTATTAGGAACAGGTGAGCCAGAGTACGAAAATATGTTTAAACACTTGGCTTACAAATATCCAGGGCGCGTCAGTACAAATATTACATTTAATGAAGGCTTATCTCATAGGATTTATGCTGCAAGTGACGTTTTTCTTATGCCGTCTATGTTTGAACCTTGTGGACTAGGTCAGCTTATGGCCATGAAATATGGTAGTGTTCCTGTTGTTCGTAAAACAGGTGGGCTTAAAGATACGGTTATCCACTATAACGAAATTGAAAAAACGGGGACTGGTTTTGAGTTCGAAGATTACTCAGGCTACTGGTTATATAATAAGATTAACGAGGCTTATAGATATTACACTGAAAGACCAAAGGAGTTTGAACAAATCCGTGCAAATGGAATGAATTCGGATTTTGGATGGGCTAGATCTGCTGATAAATATAGTGAGCTGTATGACACGCTAAAGAAGTAGCTAGAAGCACTGGAGGTAAAGGAATTTGAAAGTTGTGACAGAGAAAAGCAAACAAGGGAAAATGCCTAAAATACTATTTATCACTTGTATTGTAGCGATTTGTATCTATGTGTTATATCAGCGGGGTCATATCCCGGAAATTGCGGTACTATCCCAAAGTGAGAGTGCTACACTAAAATTTGTAAGAGATATTATAGAAGTAGACATTGCTAAGAACCAAGAATTTCTAGTCAATGAAGACCAATTAGTGTGGGTTACAGAGGATGGTGTGAAATCCCTTTCATTAGAGGGTGAGGAAATTTGGGCAGATACACATACACTGAAAAATATAACTATCACCCAAAGAACGCCTTATTTTGCGATTAGTGAAAAGGGCGGGAAGAGTATTAGTATATTTGATAGCCATGGAAAAAAGGCGGATATTAAGTTTGCAAATCCTGTTATGTATTTCTCGTTGAACAAAAGAGGTGATGTGGTGGTCGTTGAAAGTACACAAGATGGGCATGTTATATCTGGCTTTGATCAAAATGGAAATTCCCTAGGCGTTAAGTGGATTACTTATACTGAAGATGTGGGACATCCAACAGCTGCTGAGATATCTCCTGATGGAAAAACAATTCTTGTATCACATATGAGCACAGCAGATGCACAGATAGTCTCCAATGTAATTGCAATAGAAATAGGGGGTGATGGGCTAACTAAGGTAGATAATGTTTTGTACGGAGCAACTTATAAAAATACAATCATATCAGAAATAGAGTTTATTACTGCCGACACATGGGTTGCAATTGGCGATAATGCAATGAGTTTTAATAAGATAGATGGCACAGAAGTTAAAAAGGTAAATGATGCATATTATAATTATGTGCCAATTTTGGAGAGGCTAGTAGATTGGCAGGGCGTAAACTATCCAGTTATTAGTAGCACTAAGCCGATTATGTCAACTGTGCATCCGGTAGAAACCCTCATATTCTATTCACCTTTAGGGGAAGAGATTGAGGCATTTGATCTGAAAGATCTGACAACATATATGTATGGTGACGGTAAAACAACCATTATAGGAAGTGAAAGGAATTTTACAGCATATAATAATTTAGGAAAGAAAAGGTGGGAGTACACAGCAACGAAAGATGTTAAGTTGATGATCCCTTTATCACCACAGCAAAAAGTAATAATGATTTCAAAGGGTAAGGCAGAGTTAATGCAGATTACCAAATAGGAGTGGGCTATGAATACGTTAGATTGGAGTGTAATAGCAGTTATAGCCATTAGTGCTATAGCTGCTTATTATAAAGGTTTTTTATACACCATGTTTAAAATGCTATCAACAGTAGCAACCATTTATTTAGCTTATATAGGCTATAGACCTATTAATAGTATTCTCAGAAAAACCTTTTTGTATGATGCATTGCAAAAGGTGGCAATTAGCAATGCAGCAGGACTTCATGACGCTTTGGGACTTAACGAACAGACAAAACTTATTAATAACCTGAATTTACCAATCCCAAACAGCATAAAAGAAGGTCTTGTTAGAAATAATAACCCAGAGATTTATAAATTATTAGGCGCTGATAATTTCCAAGAATATATCGGTGGGTATATTGCGAACTTTTATCTGAGTATTATTTGCTTTATTATTATGTTTTTAATGATAAAAGCCATTTTGTATTTACTAGGAGAAAGCATACACATTCTAACAAGACTTCCTATAGTACATTTTGCAGATAAGTGGCTAGGACTAGGTATTGGACTTATAAGGGGGTTTTTAACTGTTTGGTTTGGTACAATTATAACGGCAGTCTTAATAGGATTTCCTAAGTTTCAAAGATTAGCTATCTTGTTAAAAGAGAGTACTTTAGCTAGGTGGCTTTATGAAAATAATATGATTTTAGACATAATAGACCAGTTGTTTATATGAGGTTTCAAAAAGAAATTCAAAAAGATTTGAAATACATGTTGACAACTGATGTTTATTGCTGTAATATAATACAAGTCGTCACTCAAACGAGGGGCAACACATGAGAAATACATTTGAACTTTGAAAACAAAATAGCAACAGCAAGAATTCAGTCAATCAAATCAAGCTTTGGGGCTTTGATGCGAGAGACTAACACATGAAACAATTCTAACAAGAAACAAACTTGAGCGAGAAATCAATCAAGATCACGTCAGTGATAAAAATTCGAGTCACAAACTATAAGTTCTTATTACAAACTTGCTTGCAAGGATTTGTAATTGAACGTATATGATATCACCGAGAGGTGATGGAATATTTAAATATGAGAGTTTGATCCTGGCTCAGGATGAACGCTGGCGGCGTGCTTA
>CAZLPH010000032.1:6255-17348 GCA_964561345.1 uncultured Candidatus Epulonipiscium sp. | reverse complement strand
GCTGGAAGGCTAATGAGCCGCAAAGAAGCCAAAAATTCCCTTACCCTCACAGAGTTCAAAAAAACAATGAAAGGTATTTATACCACATCTGTTAACACAAGAACTCTCGACGAATGTCCTTACGCTTATAAGCCAATGGATGAAATTATAAAAAACACAGAAGATACATTACAAATAGTAGACAGAATAATACCCATATACAATTTTAAAGCAGCAGATTAAACAATAAAGGGCCCCTTTAAGATATCTGACAATTGAAAGGCTTTAAAAAATGTAGTACAATATCAATACAAGCAAAATTAAAGGGGTTCTTATATATGAAACGTTGGTTTAACATAAGATTTAAAAACACAGTAACTAAATTTATGATTTCATATTCATTGGTACTTTTACTACCACTAGTAATATCCATGGTTGGTTATCAAATTAGCTTTAGTATTGTAGAAGAAGGCATTAAAGATACCAATTTAGCCATGATTAATCAAGGACGAGATAGCATAGATAATGAATTCTTAGCTTTAAATAGTATTGTTATGCAACTATCAACTGATTCCAAGGTTAATAGCCTAACTGAGGCTAGGATTAGAAGTGAGGTAGGCCTATATGGTGATGTTACTGAAACCATAAAATTACTTTCCAATCTAAGCATAAACTCTACTGTTAGCATAATAGACCGATTATATATTTATTTAAGGGATACGGATTATATTCTCACGCCTGAAACACTATATAGGGCAAAATTTTATCATAAGCGTATTTTGGCAAATCAAGAAGTGAACTTTGAAGACTGGAAATCCAGTCTATTTGACGAGTTTAATTATAATAAGTTTGTTGTACACAATGCGGAAGTAGATAACATTCAGTCCATACCTTTTAGTCATAAGACAGATCCTAAAGGGGCAGTTGTTGTGTCGGTAAAAAAGGACAAACTTACAAAATTCTTCTCAGGATTGAGTGAAAGTACAGATAAAGGCTCCTATATGTATATTCAAGATGTGGATGGAGATATCATTACGTCCCTATCTCAGAATAATGAAGTGCCAGGATATATAGATTTTACAGATATCCCAAATAAAGAGGGTTTTTTTAAACATAAAATAGGTAATCAAAAAATGATTGTTATTCATACAGTTTCCAATGTAAATGGATGGAAGTATGTCCTTGTCATGCCAGATAAGGTTGTTATGAGCAATTTAATTGCCTTTAAAACCACTATTATAACCTTGTTTGTATTGGCTCTTATTATAGGTGGTCTTATTTCCTATTATCTGGCCTATAGGAATTCAAAACCACTTAACCGGATTGTTCAGGAACTTAGAGAATTTATGGGTGATGATGAGGGAAAGTCAGAAGATGCTTTTACAAAACTAGGGGGGGCTGTTTCAACCCTAATTACAAATAATAAGTCCTTGGCAAGTGAGATTAAAAAGCAACAACCTCTTATTGAGGCTGCCTTGCTACAAAAGCTTATAAAAGGTGAATTTACCAATATTAATGAAATAAAGGTAGTTTCTGAAAGTGCTGGTATGAATATTATGTTTAAGAAACTCATAACAGTTACCTTTAGGATATTTGCCCAAAACGAGAATAATATTATTGATAGTCATACCTTACAAGAGTTAAATATAGCTAGGATTGTAACCAAGGAAGCTTTAAAAAGAGAAATTGGCGATAAAGTCTATTTCTATGATATAGATCACCTGACGTCTGTTGCTATTATTAACATAGAAGAGATGACTAATTTTAAAGAAGATATTAGTGAAATCCTTAACAATTCAAAGTATGAACTTTTAAAAGAACATGGCATAACACCGTTTTTTGGAATAAGTAATGAGTGTACGAACCTACTGGCCATCTGGCGCTCTTATGAAGAAGCAAAAAAAGCCTTAAATGTTGCCCTTAAGAAGCAAGATACTAGTTTAATGTGGTATAGCAGTGTCCATGAAGTCGGTAAAAAGTACTACTACCCATTAGATTTTGAACAAAGAATAATAAAACATACAAAAGCTGGTGAATCTCAAAACATTAATGAGCTAATGGAAATTTTATATCAGGAAAATTTCGAAAAACGTCAACTAGAAAGTATTACAATAGATAAATTATATAATGAAGTTATTAGCACCATTATTAAGTTAACTCAGCCTGATACAGATTTAGCAGTGGTAGATGAACTCAGTAAGTTTATAGAGAAAACAGATAAAGATAGTGTTAAAGGATTTTTCAAAAGAGTAAAAGATGTATTTGCTGGAATTAGTGCTCATTATAATAGTGACACAACATCTAGGCATTTGAAAATAATTAATGGTATTAAAGATTATATAAAAAAGAGTTATCACAATCCTAATCTTGGATTAGGTATTGTAGCAACGGAGTTTAATTTGTCAGAAGGATACTTATCATTTTTCTTTAAAGAACAGACGGGTATTAATTTTACAGACTACGTAGAGCGGCTAAGAATAAGCAGGGCATCTGAATTATTAAGAACCAGTAGCCTAACCATTAATGAGATTGGGGAGGGTGTAGGATACAATAGTGCCCAATCTTTTAGGCGGGCCTTTAAAAGAATAGAGGGAACAACACCTAGTGCCATGAGAAAAAATAAATAAAATAAAAGGTCTATTGGTAATGATATTAGATATCTTTACCAATAGATCTTTTTTTATTGAAAAATGTTCGGTATAAAGCAATACAAACATGAAGAAATGTATCATGTTAATAAGTGTATCACGAATATAGAAAGGTGTATCTTTACAGATATGTGGGGGGGAGCTAGTATAAATGTATACATACACAGACGGAGGGAGATTACATGAACAACACAAGCCACAAAGCAAAGAGTGTACTACCAGTACAGTCTAGTAACAATCGATTAAAGAGTAGAATATTTAAGTATAGACACTTATATTTAATGTTCTTTCCAGTACTTGTACTATTGATACTCTTTTATTATTTACCAATGATAGGCGTAAGAATAGCATTTTATGACTGGGGAATGTTTGGACCCATTGAATTTGTAGGATTTGATAACTTCAAAACCATATTAAAAAGTAATATGTTCTTAAGAGCATTTAGAAACACCTTAACACTAAGCTTTACCAATTTAGTACTGGGAATGTTTTTTTCTGTTATATTTGCCTTATTATTAAATGAAGTAAACAATTTGAAATTTAAAAAACTTAGCCAAACGGTACTATATCTACCACACTTTTTATCTTGGGTAGTAGTGGCATCAATCTTTACAATTATATTATCACCACAAGGTGGACTTGTGAACACCATAATAGGAAAATTTGGCCAAGAACCTATTTACTTCTTAATATCTGAAAAATGGTGGACCACTATTTATCTATTTATTAACAGATGGAAAGAAACAGGTTGGGGAACAATCATCTTTATAACAGCCATAATGGGAATAGATATGTCCATGTATGAAGCTGCTGCAATTGACGGTGCAGGAAAATTAAAGCAGGTTTGGTACATTACGCTACCAGCGATTCAAAATACAATTCTTGTTGTGTTTATATTAAACCTAGCAAAAGTGCTTAACGTATTTGAGTCAGTTCTTGTTCTATATAATTCAATGGTATATGATGTTGCCGATGTTATTGGAACATATAACTATAGGGCGGGACTTTTAAACCAAGATTATGGTATAGCAACAGCAGTTGGTTTATTTAAATCAGTTGTATCATTAATACTTGTCATTTTAGCAAATAGAATGAGTAAAAGAATAAATGGAAAAGGTATCTTATAGAAAGGAGAGACAAATGAAAGATAAAATTAGTTTAAAAAAAGGCTATAGAGGAAGGACACTCTTCATTATAGGTAACTACATACTCTTAATTATACTTATGATTATGATGATTGTACCCATACTAAAAGTATTAGTAGATTCAGTAGATCCATCAGGAACATATGGACTTAATCTAATACCAAAACAAGTTTCCTTTGCAGCATACAAATATATTATTACAAATCCTACTTTATACAGACCATTTTTAGTATCTGTTATTACAACCGTTGTAGGGACAGTCGTAGGACTTACTGTAACCACACTTGGGGCCTATGTTATTATTCAGGATGAAATGCCAGGTAGAAAGTTATTTGTATCTTTAATTATGTTTACAATGCTTTTTAACGGGGGGTTAATACCAACCTATATGGTCATTAAAGATTTAGGCCTGTTAGATAGTATGTGGGCAGTTATTTTACCACTTAGCTTAAATGCTTATAATATAATTTTAATGAAAAGCTTCTTTGAAAGCTTACCAGCGAGTTTGTTTGAAGCAGCAGAAATAGATGGGTGTACACCCATAGGAACCTTCTTTAGGGTTGTGCTTCCTTTATCTAAGCCAGCTTTGGCATCTGTTGGGTTATTTATAGCAGTAGCATTTTGGAATGACTTCTTTCACTTCCAAATCTACATTAATGATCCCAAGTGGCTTAACTTCCAAGTTAAGGTACGAGACATGATTTTAAATGATAGTTTAATTGGGACCCCTACTTCAGCAGGGATGCAAGCTGAGATGTTAAAGAGTGCAGCAATTATTGTCGTAATACTACCATTTATGGTTATTTACCCCTTCCTACAACGTTATTTTGTTCAAGGTGTAACCTTGGGTGCAGTTAAAGAATAAGGTTGCTTGTAAGGGTTAAAATATAAACAAATATATATATAACAGGAGGTTTAGTATGAACAGTAAAATAAGAAAGTTTTTAACAATGGGTTTAGCAGCTACGATGTTACTAGGAAGTTTAGCAGGGTGTGGTAAGAAGGTAGAGGAGAAACCAAAGAATGATGTTGTTGCGGAATCAGACGCAGGAAAGACAGAAACTGAAAAAGAAACAGAAGTAGAAACAAATGATGTAGAAAAGCCTGAAAAAATTACAATGATGGTTAACATAGGGATACAAGAAGACGATGGCTTAGCTGATTGGGCTGCGGACTTTGAAGCAAAAACAGGAATTAAATTAGAGATCCAAAGTGTAAGAGGGGCTGAGTATTACCAGAAGCTAGAACTTGCATTTGCATCTAATGATGCACCAGATGTGTTTTCAGTAGGTGATGGAAAGTTACCAATTTATGCATCACAAGGGGCTTTAGTAGACCTAACAGAATTAGCAGGTAACTCTGATATTGTTAGAGGAATGGACCAAAGTGTAATTGAAGGTGCTAGAGTATCAGGTAATATCTACGGAATACCATATGAAGGCGGCGGTGGACCAGTTACATACATGAGACAAGACTGGTTAGATCAGTTAGGTATGGAAGTTCCAAATACCTATGATGAGTTTATTGATGTATTAAGAGGATTCAAAACAATTGCACCAGATGTTATTCCTCTTACTTCACCAGGACTTATGGCTGGAGAAGCAAAAATGTACTTAACACAATTCTACCAAGATTCAAGTCCTGAATTTGTACAAGTAGACGGACAATGGGTAGATGGTATGGCACAACCAAACATGAAAGATGCATTGGTTAGAATGCGCGATGCTTATGCAGAAGGATTAATTGATACAGAAGTTGTAACAAACAAAACATCAACATGTCGTGATAAGTGGTATGCAGGTCAAGTAGGGGTATTTAGCTACTGGGCGGGTAACTGGAATACATTATTAGAAGACAGAGTTCAAGCAACAGATCCAAATGCAAAAGTTGTAGCAGCACCAGCACTTGAAGGAACAAACTATGACATAAGAGTACCAGCAGTTTTTGCAATTTCTTCACTTGCAGATAATCCAGAAGGTGTTTTCAAATATTTCATCGAGTACATGCATGATGGCGGGGAAGGTTCAGTATTATTCCGTCACGGTGTAGAAGGACTACACTGGGAAAACAAAGATGGTAACTATGCTCACTTACCAAAAATCTCTAAGCCAGAAGAAATTAACGACAAAGCATTTATAACACCAGTACTTGGACTTGAAGATATTATGATAACAGGTTACAAGCATGAATTAGACCCAAGAGTTGTTTCATCTGTTAAATTAATTAAGCAAGATGGTGTACAACAAACATCAGTTCCAGTATCTAAAGCTTTAGGTAAAATCAGTTCTGATTTACTTGCTTTAAGAGAAAAAACAATCTCAATGGTTGTACTTGGAGAAGCAGAGCTTGATAAAGCATTAGAAACATACGCAGCAGAATCACAAAACTTAGGAATTGACCAAGTTTTAGAAGAACTTAATGCTAACTAATAAGTACCAATGCTAAATAACAAGAATAAATAAGAATAAATTAAGAAATAATAATAAAATAACATAAGGGACAAATACATATAATTATGTTTTGTCCCTTATTGTAATAGGAGGAAAATATGATAAATATAAAAGATTTTGGTGCCGTAGCAGACGGAACAACCCTAAATACAGAGGCTATTAAAAAAGCAATAGAGGCGGCCTCTAAACAAGGTGGAGGATCCGTATTAGTGCCGGCAGGAAGGTTTCTAACTGGTTCTATTGCATTAGAAAGCAATATCAACTTACACCTAGAAGCAGGTGCCTTATTACTTTTCACCACTGATAAAAGTGAGTATCCAATGGTTATATCTAGATGGGAAGGTGCTACAAGATCAGTACATGCAGCCTGTATCTATGGCGCGGACCTTACCAATATTTCTATAACAGGTAAAGGAACCCTAGATGGACAAGGTAAAGTTTGGTGGGATGGACGAGCAGCTGATCGGGAATACCCAAGACCAAAGCTCGTTAGTTTTGACCGCTGCACAGATGTCTTAATTGATGGGATAAAATTAATTAATTCTCCTTTCTGGACAATTAATCCCATATGCTGTGAGAATGTAACGGTTAACAATGTTAGTATTTTAAATCCCCCTAACTCCCCTAATACAGATGGTATCAATCCAGAATCTTGTAACAACGTTCATATATCTAACTGCCATATTGATGTAGGAGATGACTGTATTGCTATTAAAGCAGGAACAGAAGATGCAGATGAAATGATTCCGTGTACGAATATTACCATTACAAACTGTACCATGGTACATGGTCATGGCGGCGTTGTCATCGGGAGTGAAATGAGCGGAGATGTTCGGAATGTGGTTATTAGCAACTGTATCTTTGAAGGAACAGATAGAGGGATTCGCTTTAAGTCTAGAAGAGGTAGAGGCGGAGTGGTAGAAGATATCCGTATTAACAATGTTATTATGAAAGATGTTATATCACCTTTTATAATGAACCTATTTTACTTTTGCGGACCAAGAGGCGAGGAGAAGTACGTATGGGATAAAAATCCCTATCCAATAACAGACGAAACGCCGAGCTTTAGAAGAATTCACTTTAGTGATATTACAGCAACAGAGGTTAGGGCGTCAGCAGGATTTATTTATGGATTGCCTGAAATGTTTGTAGAAGATATATCTTTTGACAATGTACAAATATTAATGTCAGAAGACGCTAAGCCTGATGTACCAGCTATGCTAGCAGGTGCTAAAGCGGTTCAAGGCAAAGGATTCTATATACGCAATGCAAGGAATATTCTATTTAACAGGGTTAATATTCAAAACCATACAGGTGAAGGCTTTAATGTAAAGGACAGTGAAAATATAGAAATTATTAATTGCCGAGAAGAAGTTAAGTACATTAATAATTGGTCAGAAAAAATGGCAGACTCAGTGATAGCAAGGCCTCTTACCAACCCAAACAAATGGGCCTATGAGCACGGTGTTATATTAAAAGGAATCCAAGAAGTATGGAAGAGAACAGGCAACAAGAAATACTTTGATTATATTAAAGAGGTTATGGATAGATTTATAGAAGAAGACGGGACTATTAAGTATTATGATGGGACAATATTCAATATAGACTATGTGAATAATGGAAAGTTACTCTTTATGTTATACGAAGAAACAAGTGAAGACAAGTATAAAAAAGCTGCGTTTTTACTTAGAAATCAGCTAGAAAACCACCCAAGAACCACAGAAGGTGCTTTCTGGCATAAAAAGATTTATCCAAATCAAATTTGGTTAGATGGACTTTACATGGGATCACCCTTTTATGCAGAGTTTGTAAATGAATTTGGAAAAGCAGAAGAGTTTGATGATATAACGAAACAGTTTATGATATCCTACAATCATTTAATGGATGCTAAAACTGGATTGCTGCATCATGCATGGGATGAAAAGAAAGAGCAGTTTTGGTGTGACCCACAAACAGGTCTGTCAAAGAATTACTGGACAAGATCTATTGGCTGGTACGCTATGGCACTTGTAGATGTCTTAGATTATCTGCCAATAGACCACAAAGATAGGCAGGCTTTAATAACCATACTAGAAAAAACAATAAAGGGCCTTATGAGCTACCAAGACAAGGAAACAGCTGTCTGGTATCAGGTAACAGATCAGGGTAATAGAACGGGCAATTACCTAGAAGCTTCAGCTTCTACAATGATTGTCTATGCAATGGCCAAGGGGATTAGAAAAGGTTATTTATCGAGTGGGTTAATACCACAAGTAAAAAAGGCCTATAAAGGAGTTGTAACAGAATTTGTTACAGTGACAGAGGCAGGTTTAGTAAATCTAAATAAAAACTGTAGTGTGGCAGGATTAGGACCAGATGATTCAAGGCATAGAGATGGTAGTTTTGAGTACTATATTAGCGAGCCTATTGTTGTTAATGATGGCAAGGGTGTAGGTGCCTTTATACTGGCAAGCGCAGAAATAGAGAAGTTATAATACAATAAATAATTCAAATAGAAAGGGCACATTAAGATGAAAATAGGACTAAGAGCACATGATTATGGAAGACATAAACCAGAAGAACTCATAAAGCAAATTAGGGAAGATGGATTTGAGGCAATCCAGTTAGCAATGCCTAAGGCTATACCAGGCATTAATAGTCACGATGATCCAACCCAAGAGCTAGTTGAAGAAATTCACAAAGAGTGCGTCAAGCACAATGTAGAAGTAACTGTCTTAGGTTGCTATGTAGAGCCCTCTTTATTAGACGATGCAGAAAGAAAAATCCATGTGGGACGTTTTTTAAGAACCATGGATTTTATGAAAACATTAGATGCAACATGTATAGGAACGGAAACAACTAATTTTAACTACCCAGAGTCACAGCGTGAAGAAGTCTATAATATTTTAGTTGACTCTGTCAGACAGATGGTTAAAAAAGCCGAAGAAATCGGTGTAGATGTAGCCATTGAACCGGTATCAAGGCATACCCTTAATACCCCTGAACTAACAGCGAGGCTCCTAAAAGATGTGCCATCTGAACGGTTAAAGATTATATTTGACCCAGTAAACTTACTATCGGCAGAAAATATTAAAGATCAAGATAATTTGTGGGATAGGTCATTTGAAGCCTTTGGTGATAAGATATGTGCTGTTCATATTAAGGGAGCAAAACTAAATGACCAGGGAGAGCTTGTTAGTACAAGCTTAAGAGACTCAGCAGTAAACTATGCTAAAGTTATTAACTGGCTTAAGAAAAACAAACCTGAGGTTACTCTCTTAAGAGAAGAGATCAAAAAAGAAATGGCAAAAGATGATTTGGAATTTATAAAATCATTCTTGTAATGTCATAAATATGGCTGCTCAAAGATAGTACCTAGACTTTAAGGTACACTCTTTGGGCAGTTTGTATTATACTAATAGGGTAAAGAAATTAAACCCAATAAGGATGGAGACAACATGAGTAATGTGCTAAACAAAAAGGAACAGGAAAGACGAAGGTTTATATTGCAAGGAAATATGTGGCGGGTTATTTTGGCTATTTCTTTGCCATTAGCTATTTACAATTCCTTAAATGGGATGTTTGCCTTCTTGGACTCTCTGATGGCATCACATATCAGTTCAGAGGTTGTTTCAGCAGTAGCCTATATATCCCAGATTAAAGGAGCTATTGGGGCTGTAGGGGCAGGTCTGGCCCTTGGAGGTGGGATTGTCATCGCTAGGCACTATGGGGCAGGGAATATGAAAAAAGCAAGAAAGTCTGCTAATACCTTGCTATTTATGGCAATTGGTATTGCACTGCTTTTGGTTGTTTTAATTGTGCCATTTACAGGACCTATTTTGCGGATGCTTAACACGCCGGAGGAATTAATTACTGTTGGCAGTAGTTATTTTATTGTGGAGATTATTGCTGTTATCGCTATGTTTATTAATAATGTCTATATTGCCATTGAAAGGGCGAAGGGGAGTACCAAGAAGATATTATACTTAAACCTAATGGTGCTGGGAATTAAGTTGCCTCTTACAGCTTTATTTATATATGTATTTGAATATGGGGTGGTGATGATGGCAGTAGCTACTTTAATTGCCCATATGGTCCTAACCATAATCGGGATGTGGGATATGCTAAGACCCAGCAATGTGTTTAGGCTTTCGATTAAACAGGTAGAGTTATCGAAAGAAATGATATGGCCTATTCTTATTATTGGGATTCCTATATTTTTCGAGAAATTTGCCTTTAGCTTTGGCAAGGTCATTATAAACTCTATGAGTGTTGCTTATGGGGGGACAGTTGTTGGTGCTCTTGGAATTTCTAATAATATTGGGGGTATCATAACAGGCGCAAGTGGGGGCTTTCAAGATGGAGAATCAGCCGTTATTAGTCAAAACATAGGGAACCATGACTTCACAAGGGCTTTAGATGCCTTTAAAAAAACTCTAATAATAAGTATTATGGTAGGTGTACTAGGATTTATATTAACCGGCGTATTTGGCGACCAGTTGATTGCTATTTTCTCAAGAGGCGATATTGCCTTTGCAAAAGAGATAAAAAGTATCTTTCAGTATGAACGCTATGCTTTAATTTTCTTGACCATAGCATCTTCATCTATGGGATTCCTATATGGATTTGGCTATACCAAGCTATCACTTATGATAAACTTTTTAAGACTTTTTGCCTTTAGAATTCCCATCTTATATGGATTACAAAGGTTTACCAACCTAGGAAGTCAAGGCGTAGGAGTCGCTATGATGGGGAGTAACATCCTAGTTGGTATCCTATCCTTAAGTGTGGCCCTAATCGTAATTTGGAAAATGAAAAAAGGTAATAAAATAGATACTGTTATATAATAAAAGTTAAATGTGATTCAAATCACTGCCCTGTTGGCACCCTAC
>CAZLPH010000032.1:0-6155 GCA_964561345.1 uncultured Candidatus Epulonipiscium sp. | reverse complement strand
TTGGAAATAAAATACTAGAAGATGAAATCGACACAAGTAACATCCACGGTTGGTTGCACAGTAGGATTGAAAGTGCTGAGCTTAGACAAGCTTATCTTATAACCATAATATTAGAAGCTAGTCCAGACCTAAGAGCTGATATCATTAAACTTTTCCAAGACCAAGGTGTGGCAGCTGCCAAAGAATATACAGGGGAGATTACAAAGCCAGAAGATGCATTTACAGCCCTTAATGATTTTATTTTAGAAGGAATGCCTTGTGATAGGGTCAATGAAGTCATTAGCTCAGATGAGGAGAAATATAGCTGGCGAACAACAGCTTGTCTTCACAAAGACTACTGGCATAAAGTAGACGGTGATGTTAGTATTTTCTATGTCTTAAGAGATAGCTGGGTAAAGGCATTTGTTGAAGCTTTACCAGCAAAGTTTAACTACACTAAGTCTGATGACGCGGTTCATGAGATTACAAGATAAGGAATAATTTAATAGTATGATAAAAGGTCCTAACAAATTAACGTTGGGACCTTTTTATCTTTGCTTTAGGTCATGTCTCCTATAATAATATTCTTGGTAAAGTCATAAGAATACTGCCCAGTGCAAGCTTTGCACTGGATATACTCCCGGCTAGCTAACATGTCTCTTTGATCAAATAAAAAGGGAAGAGGCTCATACCCAGGACTGGAACTACTAGAGAGTGACTTATCTAACTCGTAAGTGTAGACATAAGTAGCTTCTTTCTTTATTTCAAAATCTGTGCTTTGGCACTTAGGGCAAATAAGATATTTGTTCATTTTCATAAATATTCCTTTCTTATAAATGTTATAGTCTATTATTAACCTTTTAAACAATAAATATCACAAATTGTAAGATAGCTATAACACTTTGAAAGAAGAACCATGCTAGAATATAGGTAAATGGAGGTAGATTATGCAAAGGATACTATTGGTAGAAGATGACGAAACCTTGGTTATGGGAATTAAATATTCTTTAAAGAACGAGGGCTATGAAGTAAATAGTGCAGCTACTGTTGCTAGTGCAAAGCAATTTATAAATCAAATAGAATATGATCTTATTATCCTGGATATAGGATTACCTGATGGAAATGGTTTTGATTTATGTCAATACATAAGAAAAGATAAAATAACACCCATTATATTTTTAACAGCTCAAGATGAAGAGGTTAATGTTGTCATGGGACTAGAGATGGGGGCTGATGATTACATAACAAAACCCTTTCGGATTAAAGAGTTAAGCTCTAGGATTAAGGCTGTTATTAGAAGAACTGATCCATCGCCTGTTGGAAAGAGTTTAGGGTCCAAAGAGATTAAAGTTAATTTAGTCGAATCTAAGGTTTATCTTAAAGGAAAACGGGTTCAACTTACACCGTCAGAATATAAACTCCTCCTGATTTTAATGAATCATCCCCATCAAGCTTTATCACGAATGCAGATTCTAGAGAACTTGTGGGATGTGGAAGGTGAATTTGTAGATGATAACTCATTATCCGTTTATATAAGGAGACTTAGACAAAAGATAGAAAAAGATTCATCAAGGCCCCTTTATGTAAAAACAGTTAGAGGGATTGGTTATAGATGGGACACTGATGTTAGGGGGTAGCCTTGTGCTTAGAAACAGAGAATTCAAAGCCGTTATGATTAAGCTTATTATATTGCAGGCAATACTTGCAGCAATAGGCTTTTTTATGGTTGATATCTTTATGAGTCATGTAAATAGAAATATAATTGAAAGAGATATGGCACTAGTGGGGAATATTGTCCGGGATTACCCAGAATTAAAGGATATATTAGTTCCTTACATTACCAAAGACGTCTCGGATAAAGACAAAGCAATAGGGCAGGAAATACTAGAAGGCTATGGCTATAGGATTAAAATGGAACCTAAATATCAGCCAATGCTAAAAGGTATTCCATTTAATGCAAAGATAACTATCCCCCTTCTTATGGTTCTATTTGTTATCCCTTTAGCTTATATGATTACAAGTGAGTACAAAAAGATATATAAGCAAGTACAAAAGGTATCTGAAGCATCCCAGCGAGTCGTAGAAGGCGATTTTTCTGTGTATTTAAGTGAAGAAGGGGAGGGAGACTTTAATATCCTAAACCATCAGTTTAATCAAATGGCTAACCGGTTAGAAAATAACCTAGACCTACTAAAAAAAGAAAAAGTCTTTCTCAAAAATATGATTTCAGATATTTCACATCAACTTAAAACACCACTATCTTCTTTAATCATGCTAAATGAGCTTTTATTAGAAGATGAAAATATGCCATTAAAAGTAAGGCTAGAGTTTCTGAACAAGGGAAAAATCCAGATAGAGCGAATGGAATGGCTAACGATTAATCTATTAAAGGTTGCCAGAATAGAAGCAGGATCCATTGCATTTAAAAAAGAACAGGTATTGTTTAGGGATATAGTAAACACGGCTTTAGAAGCCTTAGACTATAAACTTAAAAATTGTCGGGTAAAGATTATTGGCCACCTTGGAACAAGTTTTAATGGGGATAAAGATTGGACAAGAGAGGCTTTAATTAATATTATTAAAAACTCAGCAGAGCACGGAGCAAATGAAATAGAGGTTATTTTAGAAGAAACACCTTTATTTAGTAGCATTATTGTGAAGGATAACGGAGAGGGCATAGAGTCACCCTATCTTCCGCATATTTTTAAGCGGTTTTACAAGGCTAAAAGTGCTGTGAAGCCAGAAAGTATTGGAATTGGTCTTAACTTAGCAAAACTGATTGTAGAATCACAAAATGGAACCATTACAGTAGCTAGTAGCAAAGGCTACGGCACCCAGATGACCATTACCTTCTTAAAGGGAATTATCTAATCTTACTAAACTGTAAGCCAGTTATTCACCTCCCTGTAAGGGTGAGATTATACAATAGAGATATAAATAAATTATAGGAGGTAGCATAAATGGAAGTTATAAAAACAGTTAATCTATGTAAAAGCTACGGGGAAGGTAATACAAAAGTAGAAGCTTTGAAAAACATAAATCTCACTATTAAGCAAGGGGAGTTTGTGGCAATAGTAGGGGCTAGTGGATCAGGGAAAAGCACCTTATTGCACCTACTTGGCGGGGTAGACAAGCCCACAAGTGGACAGGTTTTCATTGGAGGGGTGGACACATATAAACTCTCAGAGCCAGAACTGGCAGTTTTAAGAAGAAGAAAAGTAGGGTTTATCTTTCAATTCTATAATCTAGTACCTGTCTTAACGGCGGAGGAAAATATGCTGCTGCCTATATTACTAGATGGCAAAAAAGAAAACAAAGCCCAGTTCCAAGAACTGACGCATATACTTGGGTTAAAAGATAGGCTTCATCATTTGCCTAATCAATTATCAGGAGGCCAACAGCAAAGAGTTTCCATCGGTAGGGCACTGGCGAGTAATCCATCTATTGTATTAGCTGATGAGCCAACAGGAAATTTAGACAGTAAAAACAGTAAAGAAATCATAGATTTACTTAAAATATCTATAAAAAAATACAATCAGACACTGATTCTTATCACACATGATTTGAGCATAGCAATGGGGGCTGATAGAATTATAACCATAGAAGACGGGGTTATAACAAAAGATGAGGTGATTAGTCGTGACAAACTACAAGCAAATCACCTATAGATATTTAAAGAAACAGAGAAATAGAACCCTGCTTACGATTTTGGGAATTGTTTTATCTGTGGCTTTGATTTCGGCTATTGGAACAATTATTATTTCAGCAAGAGGAGCCCTTATTAAAGAATGTATAAGACAAAGTGGCTCTTATCATGTAAAATTTGAGAACCTAGATCGAACAGCAGTAGAGAAATTAAAAAGCCATGTAGAGGTAGATCAAGTAGGGGTCTCAAGTTCTGGAGGGTCAGGGGTCGTTAGACCGACGACTGAGAAGGAAAGGGAAATTAACAACTGGGATATTCCAAATAGGTATTTAGAAATGAAGTGTTATGATGTAACTTCCTTAGAAATGCTACCTTTAGCATTAAAAGAAGGAAGGTTTCCAATTAGCTCAGATGAGATAGCAATAGAATACTGGATGCATAATTATTTTGAAGAAGACGTAAAAATAGGTGATAAAATAAACTTAACTGTTGGTGATAGAATTTTAGAAAAGAAAGATAGGGAAGAAGGCATAGCATTAGGCCGACGGGAAATATTTGAAGAAACAGGAAAGAAAGAATACACAGTGGTAGGCTTTATAAAACCTGTTTATACATGGAGTGGGGCGCTTGTGACAGAGGCAATTGTCGGGTTTGATATGCCGGTGCAAGAAGGACGGATTTATAATACCCATGTAAAGCTTATTGGGATAAAAGATGCCAATGGTAAAATAAAACAAATAGCAAAAGACATAGGGATTGATGAAGATGAGATCATCACAAATGATAGGCTTCTTAGGTTATCAGCAGAAAGTTTAAATGAAACATTTAATAAAGCCTTGGTCTTGCTAGTAATATTTACCATAATGTTAATTGTGATATCAACGGTAGCCGTTATTTATAATGTTTTTAATATATCTGTTTTGGAAAGAATCTCAGCCTTTGGCTTACTAAGATCAATCGGAGCTACCCCAGCACAAATTAGAGCTATTGTATTAAAAGAAGCTGTAATTCTTAGCGTAATAGGGATAGCAATAGGGTTGTTTGCCGGGGTCTTTGCTATGAAAATGGTTATCTTGCTTGTCAATTTAATAGCATCGGATTTCACATTGGTTCAGGATATGGAAATTGTGATTTCGTGGCATGTATTTAGTATTACGGCAATAATAGGTTTTATGACAGTTATCCTATCGGCTATGGGTCCAATTAGACGAGCTGGCAAGGTATCTCCTTTAGAAGCTATTCGAAATACGAAAGAATTAAAAAAGGAATCTATTAGTAGGGTCACCATAGGTAGATTAATTAGCAAAACATTGGGGATAGAAGGTGAAATAGCTTATAAGAACTTAAGAAGAAATCGGAAAAGGGTTGCCGTTACGGTATTTTCTATGGTTATAAGTATTAGCTTATTTATCGTATTTTCTAGTTTTTCCAAGTTTATCTATAATACAGGGGTGATGGATGTGAAAGATCTAGCGGATTTCACACTATATGCTGGCATAGATGACCCGGTAGAAGAAATAGTGACAAGGTTAAAAAACTCAGAAGATGTGAGGAGGGTCTATAGGATTCAGGGGACATCAGGAGAGGTACTGGCCAGGGAGGATAAAATAGTTCCAGAACTAATGGCTTTGCAACCCAGTCAATTTATGGGACGAAAGGGAGATTTAATAAAGATTCCTAATGCATCTATTTATACAATAGGGGATGAAAATTTAGAGTCTTTACAGGATCTTCTAATAGATGGAAGTGTCGAGGTAGATTGGTTAAATAAAAACAATGGTGTACTCGTTATTAATAGCACTAAGACCTTGAGAGAAGAAGACAATGCAAGCGTCTTAATGGAAGGGTATAAATTTGATTTAGAAGATCCAATACCATATTGGGACTATAGTTTCAATTTAGACAATGAAAACCTTGAATATAATGAAATGAAAGTAGTAGGGGTTTTGAAAGAAGGGATAGTAGGTGATCGGTATAATTTAAATGGGAGTATTAATATGATAACAACAGAAAAGGTGTGGAATAAGCTTAATACCATGTCAAAATCTAGGGTTACCATTTCTATAGAAATGGATAAGGGTGGTAATTTAGAAGGGATAAGAACTTATTTAGATGAACTAGCAGAAGAAATGCCGGAAGTGCACTATATGGACGCGGCAGGAATACTAGAAGAGTATAAGAGTTTTTCTATTATAATGAATATATTTATTTATGGGTTTGTAGGAATCATAACCCTAATTAGTTCAATTAATATTATTAACACCATTAGTACCAATATTATCCTAAGAACAAAAGAGATTGCTATGATTAAGGCTGTGGGAATGTCCCAAGCAGGTATAAAAAGAATGGTAGCTTATGAAAGCCTATTTTATGGTCTATATGCAGCTATATTTGGTGGAACCATAGGCCTTGGCTTAACTTATATCTTATTTAAGATTGTTATAGGTATTAGTGAGTTTGAATGGTCTATGCCTTGGGGGAGCGTGATTATTGCATGTGTAGGTGCAACAGTGATTGCCCTATTATCAGG
>CAZLPH010000031.1:13427-17435 GCA_964561345.1 uncultured Candidatus Epulonipiscium sp. | reverse complement strand
AGCACCTGCCTTACAAGCAGGGGGTCGTAGGTTCGATCCCTACAGCGACCATTATTTTGTTATATATCATGCGTGCCCGAGTGGCGGAATAGGTAGACGCACAGGACTTAAAATCCTGCGGGCTTAACACCCGTACCGGTTCGATCCCGGTTTCGGGCATGAATGATATATAACAAAATAGCATGTGCGCATAGCTCAGCTGGATAGAGCGTCTGACTACGGATCAGAAGGCCGAGGGTTCGAATCCTTCTGTGCACGTTATTTGAAAGGCTTACAACTTAAGGGTTGTGGCCTTTTTCTTTTTATTAAATTATGCGCAAAAACACGAATTGTAAAGTAAATTGCAAACCAACCTGTATTTTTGACCATATAAATAGTCTAGGCCTATTACTTATTAGGCCTAGACTATTTTATTTTAATGAACGATAACTGGCATTCCTGGGTAGACTAAATTAAATATAGTCTTAGCTTCCCCAGGAGGTAAGTTTACACACCCATTAGATCCTTTACTTTCATATATCTTTCCACCAAAGGTATCGCGCCAATTAGCGTCATGAAGCCCAATATTTCCATTAAAGGGCATCCAATATTGGACAGGTGAGGCATAGTCTTCCCCTGTAAGAATAGCATCTGTTTCTTTATAATTTAAAGGATAAACGCCTACTGGTGTGTTATAGCCTCTAGAGACATTTCCAGTGACAGTTTCAGTCATAACTTTTAAAGAGCCGTTAATATAAAGGTATACCGTTTGCTGTTCGAGATCAATTTCAATATATGAATTACCAATATCATCTGAGTTTCTTATAAGAGCTTCAAAAGAATAAATAGGCTTGATGATCTTATCTTCACCAATTTCAATATGTTCTATGAGGGCATCTACGGTTTTTCCTCTGTGCGTTACCCAACCATATGTTCCGCCACCTGTTTTTATATTTTTTCCACTACTTGTTTTGAACTTCCTTGCCCTACCATATGTATCATATTTTTTTGCAAGTTCAACCACGTATTCTCTTACCTTTTCCGGATCTATAGAGACTTCATCTGTATTAAAAGTAATCCAGTCCTTTATCAGCTGGCCATCTATAACTTCTTCCCTATCGCCATAGTCGTATGTTAACCTTACATTAAGATACTGATTGGCCTTGTTTCTCAATGTGCTTAGTAACTCGTCACTATCAAGTAGGGGTGGGTGCTCAATGTGGCTAGTTATATTGATGTCACGCTCCCTTTTATTGATCCCAGCAGTAACAAGATCCAGAAGCTGCTCTTTTGTAAGTTTAATTTCATATCTATGGGGCTGGATGACAAAGGCGTTTTTATTTTCGGAATAAACAACTTCAGCATCTGAGAGTTCTTGATCTAAAGCCTCTATTCTATCAATCATAAATTTAATGCTATCTTTATTATAATTAGATAATATTGGGCTAGTATAAGTAGAGTGTTTAAATGGCCCTAAAAACCATAGCCACTTATTCTGCTCACTAAGGATATTAGGTAAATTAGGGCTATCAATATACCTATAATCTATTGCGTCTGCCTTTATTTCTAAAAATTCTTCTTTATCACTTCTGATTGTGACGTTATCCCATATATCTGATTTTGCAAGTCTCTTATTTGCTTTTTCTAAGGTCATCCCCCCGACTCTAATGTCATTAATATAGACATTACTTGGAAACCTATTTTTATAATAAAATGTGCCACCAAAGTATATCCCTGCTAAGATTGTTGAAATAAGGAGTATAATAGCGGCTGTAAATTTGGTCATAAGCATCACCTTTCGTTAACCTGATTATATTACGGCAACTACTTAATAAAGCACATAGTAGCCATAATAATATTATAGCTTATAAGTGGTATTAAAGTAAGGCCTACTTTAATACCATTTATTTTGATTATATGAATTTATTTTGGGAAATTGGAAAGTATAAGTAAGGAGGAATTTATAAGTACAAGGAGGCGTTATATTAGATGGTTCAAGATATGTTTTGTTATCAGTGTGAGCAAACTGCCGGTGGTAAAGGTTGTACGAAAGTTGGTGTATGTGGTAAAACACCAGAGGTAGCAGCTCTTCAAGATTTGTTAATTCATTTATTAAAAGGTATAGGATACTACGGAGAGGCCCTATATGAGAAAGGTGACAAGCCAAGTAAGGATATTATAAGATTTATGGCTTATGGCTCTTTTTCTACCTTAACCAATGTAAACTTTGACCCGGAGAGATTTGTTGAATATATTAAGCAAGCAGCTAAGTACAAAGAGGAACTAGAAGGCCTTGTAGGGGACATAGGTGAGGTTCCAGAGGCTGCCACATACAAAGCACCCCAGTACAAGGAACAGATGCTAGAGGATGCAATAAAGGTAGGTATCATGTATGATCAAACTTTAGATGCAGATATACGTTCCTTAAGAGAAACCTTGATTTATGGCATGAAAGGAATGGGAGCATATGCCCACCATGCAGATGTATTTGGTAAACATGATGATGAGGTTGACCGGTATTTCTTTAGGGGCTTTAGCAAGACCATAGATGAATCCATGAGCATAGAAGATTGGGTGGAAGAAGTATTATACCTTGGGAATGTAAATATTAAGTGTATGGAAATTCTTGATAAGGCGAACTGTAGCCATGGAAATCCTGAACCAACACATGTAAGGGTTAGCATGAAGAAGGGACCTTTTATAGTTGTTTCAGGCCACGATATGAAGGATATGAAGGAATTACTAGAACAAACCAAGGATAAGGGTATTAACATCTATACCCATAGTGAGATGTTACCAGCCCATGGTTACCCTGAACTTAATAAATATGACCACTTAGTTGGTAACTTTGGGGGTGCCTGGCAAAAACAGCAAAATGAATTTGATGGGATTCAAGGGGCAATCCTTATGACCACCAACTGTTTAATGAGACCTAGGGAATCTTACAAAGACCGTATCTTTACAACAAGTATGGTAGGGTTTGATTCCCTCAAGCACATTGAAGAGAAGGACGGGAAAAAAGACTTTAGCGAAATTATAGAAAAAGCCTTATCACTAGAAGGTTTCCCAGAAGATGAGCCGGAAAAGACAATTCTCGTTGGCTTTGGCCACAATGCTGTCTTATCCCATGCAGATAAAATAGTTGAAGGGGTTAAGTCAGGGGCTATTAGCCGCTTCTTTCTTATTGGGGGGTGTGACGGGGCCAGGCCAGGCCGTAACTATTATACAGACTTTGCCCTGCAGACGCCTAAAGACTCAATCATCCTGACCCTAGCATGTGGAAAGTACCGTTTTAACAAAATAGACTTTGGAAGCATTGGTGACCTGCCAAGGCTTTTAGACGTAGGTCAGTGTAATGATGCCTATAGCGCTGTTAGAATTGCCACAGCCTTAGCAGAGGCCTTTGAGTGTGGTGTTAATGACCTACCCCTGTCAATTATCCTTTCTTGGTATGAGCAAAAGGCAGTTGTGGTACTACTTTCCTTGTTATCACTAGGCATTAAGAATATTAGACTTGGGCCAACACTCCCAGCCTTTTTGTCCCCTAATGTACTTCAGGTATTGGTAGAGAAGTTTAACATTCAGGCAATAGGAACACCAGAAGATGATTTACAAGCAATCATAGGCTAAAATAAATGACACAGATCCTAAGATCTGTGTCATTTATTTTAGCCTTATTAAATCCCAAGCTTACCGACATTTATGACAATCTGTTGCCACTCCTTATTAATATTTACGGAGTATGCTTTGCCAGCGTCAGTAATTCTATAATATTTTCTTTTAGGGCCACCAGAAGGCACATCCCCCATATAACTTTCCGTATAACCTTCTTTATTTAATCGTCTAAGGATGGTATAAATAGAGCCATCATAAACATCAGGAAAGACCTCTTTAATAATCTTCATAATTTCATAGCCGTACATATCTTCTTTTATCAGTTGAAATAGTATGCACATTTCAAGGATGCCTTTTTTGAGCTGAGTATCCATAGGGTCACCTCTCTATGTTGATAACTTTTGTTTTGGCAGC
>CAZLPH010000031.1:0-13327 GCA_964561345.1 uncultured Candidatus Epulonipiscium sp. | reverse complement strand
TCACCTCTCTATGTTGATAACTTTTGTTTTGGCAGCTAAGTCGTGGATGGTTTTATGATCAGGTGTTGCACTTCCCATAATAAAAGAAACCATATTAAGTATGCCAGATGTAATTAGGGAAGCCCCGAATTTTAGAAGAACATCTCTTAAGAAGGCATCCCAAAACTTTATGGGACTATCATCTATTTTGACTACCTTTGTCTTAGTGATCCATTTTCCTAAGGTGTATCCTCGAGATAACCATAATTCAAAAGCGGTAATGATATTTCCAAAACCTAAGGCCATAAAAATCAATAGGTAAGGAATGAATACTAAAAAGGGCATTATAAGTGAGAGTGATCCAGGCTCATCTAGTGAGTGTGAGTACGATACACTTGTATTATCTGATTTAGGTTTGGAAAAGAAAGGTGTTGATTTTTGTATGGTTTGGAATGAATTTATTTTAATATCTAAATTATTTTCCAGAAACTTATCAAAATCAGGTTTCTTACCCTTAAAGATTCTTTTATTATTTTCGTATAGCTCAACTTTGGTTAGATTTTTATTGTTATCTAAAAAAGTCTTTTGTCTATAGTCGGTAGACCCAAGGGGTGATGTTGACCTTTCTGTTATAATACTTTGTGAGAATCCAATTCCAGGTGTAAATATTGTCATTAGAAGTCCTATAAAGACAATAAGAATTACGGTAGTATCAATTAAATAGGCTAAGAATCTTTTTGGCATGGCGGCTAAGTTAGATATATCTGGCCCTGCTGGAACAGTATTATGCCTTGTGGAATCATGAATAATAGCCTTAGATATAGAGGCAGGTGACCCAATACTCTCTGATATTTCATCCTCATCCTTATTTTCCAAAAAACCATCCTCAAAGATATCATTATAATCAGATAGTATCTCATTAAGATCCGTCTCTGATAGCTTTCCTGTAAGAGAATTTTCAAGTTCTCTTAGAAATTCATGTTTTTTCATTATAATCTCCCCCATATGTTTTAACTACTATTCACTAAGTAGTAGTTTACATAAATGATACCATACTACTATTTAATAAGCAATAGTTTTAAAAGCCTATATAAGCCTTGATTTGTCGGCTCAAAATATGGTAACATATAATGAAACTGATACCTTAATAATGATGAGGAGACTATATATGAGCCAAGAAGAAAAGAAAGTTATTTTTAGTGGCATGCAGCCATCAGGCCATGTTACACTAGGAAACTATTTAGGAGCGCTTAAGAACTGGACAAGCTTACAGCATGATTATAACTGTTTATTTTGTGTTGTCGATATGCACTCCATTACAGTTAGACAAGATCCACCTACCCTTAGAAGATTGTCTAGGGAATTTTTAATGCAGTATATTGCAGCAGGTATCGACCCAGAAGAAAATATTATGTATTATCAATCTCATGTGCCAGCCCATGCAGAGTTAGCATGGATTTTGAACTGCTATACATACATGGGTGAGTTAAACCGTATGACACAGTTTAAGGACAAGTCAAAATCACATGAGGAAAATATAAATGCAGGGTTATTTACCTACCCGTCACTAATGGCGGCAGATATTTTATTATACCAAACAGACCTTGTACCTGTTGGAGATGACCAAAAGCAGCATTTAGAGCTAGCAAGAGATATAGCCACCCGCTTTAACAATGTTCATGGGGATACCTTTAAAGTACCAGAAGGCTATTTTGCCAAGGTAGGGGCCAGGGTTATGAGCCTTCAAGAACCAACTAAGAAAATGTCTAAATCTGACCCAGATGTCAACGGATTTGTGTCTATTTTAGATGGACCAGATGTCATTGCAAGAAAGTTTAGAAGGGCTATTACAGACTCAGACAACGAGGTTAGATTTGCAGATGACAAACCTGGTATTAGCAACCTTCTAAGCATCTATTCCGCTATAACGGGTAAAACTATGGAGGAATCAGAAAGAGATTTTGATGGTAAAGGATACGGAGACTTTAAGATGGGGGTTGCTGAAGTTGTTATTGATGAGCTTAAGCCCCTCCAGGCACGTTATGACGAGCTTACCAAGGATAAAGCGTATATTGATAGCATGATTAAAAAGAACGCTGAGACGGCTAACTACTTAGCAACTAAGACACTGCGCAAGGTCCAGAGAAAAGTAGGCTTTCCACCCCGCATAAGATAATAGAGACTAGCCATTAAAATAAGGGTATATGAGGACTTTGTATAAAGTCTTCATATACCCTTTAGTTATTTCTAAACAAGTTTTATGCAATGCCAAGAAGCTTAGTTGCAGTAGCAAAGTACACGATTAGTGCTAGAGCATCTACAACTGTTGTAATGAGTGGTCCGGCCATAATCGCTGGGTCAAGATGTAACTTTTTAGCGATAATAGGAAGAATACCACCAACCATTTTAGCAATAATAACAGTGAAGTATAAACTAAGACAGACGGTTATGGTTAACATAAGATCTGTATGGCTAAAAAAGTATAGGCGGATAAAATTAGCTGATGCAAGGGCAAAGCCTACAATTAAACTAACTTGAATTTCCTTCCAAAAGACTTTAAAAAAGTCTTTGATTTGAATCTCACCAAGTGACAGGCCACGAATAACCAGGGTCGAGGACTGGGAACCAGCATTACCACCAGAGTCCATGAGCATAGGTAAGAAAGTTGCAAGAACAGCTACTTGTGCAATGGCATCTTCATAACTTTCAATAATTCGACCTGTAAAAAGAGCTGAAATCATAAGAACAAGTAGCCAAGGAATACGGTTTTTTGATAACTCCCAAGGACTAGATTTCATGTACTCATTCTTAGAAGGTTGCATACCACCCATTATTTCGAAGTCTTCTGTATTTTCCTCTTCAATAATGTCAACAATATCATCAATGGTAATAATCCCTACAAGACGATTTTCGTTATCGACAACAGGTAAAGCGATAAAGTCATATTTTTTAAATATATCAGCAACAGATTCTTGGTCATCTAAGGTTTGAGCGCTGATAATATGGGTATCCATAATATCTTTTATAATAGTATCATTATCATTTAAAATTAGTTGGCGGATAGAAATAACACCCTCTAATTTACGGTCCCCTGACATAACATAACAGGTATTAATTGTTTCCTTATCCACGCCTACTTCCTTAATAAGCGCCATAGCCTCTGCTACATTCATTTCTTTTTTTAAGGCCACATATTCAATGGTCATAATGCTACCAGCAGAATCCTCCGGATAATTTAAAAACTGATTAATAAGCTTACGCTTTGCCTCGTCAGTATTGGTAACAAGCCGCTTAACAATATTTGCTGGGAATTCTTCCATAATATCCACAACATCATCTAAGTAAAGTTCATTAACAATATATGTTATTTCCTTATCCGTTACGGATTGTATGATATGGCCCTTGCTTTCGGCAGAAAGATAAGAAAAAACAGTTGCTGCAATATCTTTGGGCAGTATACGAAAAAGAACAATAAAATGGTCTTCATTTTGCTGTTCGAAGATATCTTCGAAAAACTGGGCAATATCTACAACATTCATTTTCACTAAAAGTTTACGTGCATCGATGAGCTTATTTTCTTGAATAAGCTTTGAAATTTCATCAAACATAAAAAAGTACCTCCTATATAAAATCACTATACTTATAGTGTACACTATCTATTATGACTTATACAAACAGTGTTTGGCAACCATAAGATTATTTTTTTTATAAAAGCAGAGCCCAGTATGGCAAGGTATACTTGAATCATAGGCCAAGAGGTTGTAGAATAGAGAGTATATGGACCTAAGGAGGACAAAAATGAAAGTTTTAGTAGATACACATGTTCACACAGTTGCTAGTGGACATGCTTATAGCACAATAGATGAAATTGCACGTTTTGCAAAAAAACTAGAGTTAGAGGCAGTGGCGATTACGGATCATTGTGAAGGCATGCCAGGAGGTGCTCACCCCTACCATTTTGCCAATATAAGGGTGTTGCCAGATTATATTTACGGTGTAAGAATTCTAAAAGGTGTAGAGGTCAACATTGTAGATTATAATGGGAAAATAGATATGACGTCTAAAGAACTAAAGCATCTAGATATAGTTGTTGCTAGCTTACATCCGCCGTGTATTGAATTTGCAGATGAAGATGTTATTACCAGGACGCTAATGAAGGCAATAGAAAACCCAAGTGTTCATATTATTGGCCACCCAGGAGATAGCCGTTACCCAATGGATTTTGAAAAAGTAGTAAAGCATGCTAAAGCACATAAAGTATTACTTGAAGTTAATAATGCATCTTTAAGGCCTACAAGTGTTCGTAAAGGTGTAAGAGAAAACTTAGTTGAGATCTTAAAGCTATGTATCAAGCATGAAAATCCAATAGTCGTAGCCAGTGATGCTCACTTTCATGAAGATGTGGGAAGTTTAGGAGAATCTATAGACTTATTAAAAGAGGTTAATTTCCCGCAGCATTTGGTGATGAATCAAAATAAAGATCGTCTTATGAGTTTTATTGAAAAAAGGGGTCATGCAGATGAGAAATAATATTAATCCGAAAATTCAAGACGATTTAACGGACCAACTTTTTAAGGGGATGTTGCTACTAGAAAACTTAGAAGAGTGCTATGCTTTTTTTGAAGATATCTGTACTGTTAACGAAATAAAATCCTTAGCTCAAAGACTAGCAGTTGCTAAGATGCTACAGAAAAAGAGTAAGTATACGGATATTACAGAGCAAACAGGCGCATCGGCGGCAACGATTAGCCGTGTCAATAGGGCCCTTAGCTATGGGACTGACGGTTACAATAATATATTAGAGCGTTTAGAACAGGAAGAAAAAGGGAACAGTTAAACAAACTGTTTCTTTTTAAAGAAATAGATATAATCTATTAGAAAAAACGGGAGGCTATATATGAGTATAACCACAGGATTAAATAAGATGCAAAAAGAGGCTGTATTGCATACGGAAGGACCACTGCTGATTTTGGCAGGTGCCGGCTCTGGTAAGACAAGGGTGCTTACTCATCGAATAGCACATTTAGTTAGAGATAAGAATGTAGACCCATGGAATATACTGGCTATTACCTTTACTAATAAGGCGGCCAAAGAAATGAAAGAAAGAATTGAAACATTAGTTGGAGAGGCAGCTACCCAAAGCATGTGGGTTAGTACCTTTCACTCTATGTGTGTTCGCATATTACGTAGGGATATCCATTTGTTAGGATATGGCAAGTGGTTTACAATTTATGATACATCAGATCAAAAGGCATTACTGAGGCAGATTATCAAGAATCTAGACTATAACGAAAAAACATTCCCTGTTGGATCAGTACTTGGGGAAATTAGTGCGCAAAAAAATGAGGCGAAATCACCGGAAGAATTTGCAAAAGTAGCAGGAGATGATTTTAGACTAGTAAGGGTAGCAAAAGTTTATGCTATGTACCAGCAGCAACTCAAAGAAAACAATGCCCTAGACTTTGATGATTTATTAATGAAAGTATATGAGCTGTTTAAAAACCACCCAGAGGTTCTTAAATTTTATCAAGATAAATTTAAATACATTCATGTGGATGAGTACCAAGATACTAATACAGTTCAATATTATATGGTTCGACTTCTTGCAGGAGATGTCCAAAACTTATGTGTTGTAGGTGATGATGATCAGTCTATTTATGGTTGGAGAGGCGCTGACATCAGAAACATCTTAGACTTTGAAAGAGATTTTAAAGGGTCTAAAGCCATTAGACTTGAGCAAAACTACAGGTCAACAGGAACCATATTAGATGCAGCTAACGCAGTTGTATCCCTAAATACAAAACGAAAGGCTAAAAAGCTTTGGACAGAAAACAAGCAAGGAAGTGCCATTGATATAGTTAAAACCCAGAATGAATATAAAGAAGCAGAATATATAGCTGGCCAAATTAGAAAAGATGTTATGGCAAGGGAAAGACAGTTTAGTGACTTTGCCGTTTTGTACCGGACAAATGCTCAGTCAAGGGTTCTAGAAGAAAAAATGGTGTCCAGCTCTATTCCATATCGCCTATTAGGTGGAACTAGGTTCTATGAACGTAAAGAAATCAAGGACCTGCTAGCATATCTAAGGGTTATTGCAAATACGGAGGATGATATAGCCGTTCAAAGGGTTATTAATGTTCCTAAAAGAGGAATTGGTGCAACAACAGTTGATAGAATTGCCCAGTATGGCCTTGAACAAGGAATTGGGTTTTATGAAACAGGAAGGCATTCCAAGGAATTAGGCGTAGTAGGTAATGCCCCAGGGACTAAAGTGGTAAACTTTATTACTATGATGGACCGCTTTAGGACCCTTGCGCCTATGACAGGAATTAAAGAGTTAGTTGACGATATTATTGATACCATTGGTTATTATGATTATCTTAAGCAGCAATATTCAGAAGATGCAGAGGACCGAATAAGTAATATCGGAGAGCTGATTTCTAAAGTTGTAAATTATGAAAATACAGCAGAAGAGCCCAACTTAGCTGAGTTTTTAGAAGAGGTTACCCTAGTAGCTGATATTGATAATTACGACGAAAATAGTAATTCTGTGGTTCTAATGACACTTCACAGTGCCAAAGGCCTAGAGTTCCCAGTGGTCTTTATGCCAGGACTAGAAGAGGGTCTATTTCCAAGTTCTATGAGTATGAATGATGGTGAGGATGGGCTTGAGGAAGAAAGACGTTTATGCTATGTAGGAATTACAAGAGCCAGAGAGCAGCTTTATATGCTTCATGCAGAATGCAGAAGAACTTATGGGAGAATACAATATGCAGCAGGATCTAGGTTTTTGCAGGAGCTTCCAGACGAGCTAAAAAACCAAGAAAGCAAAGAGCAAATTAAAACTTATAATCCGTTTAAAAAGGTGCAAAAGAAACCAACACTAATTGATAACATACCCAAAAGTGTGGATACCAATTACGAAATAGGCGATAAGGTTTCCCATATGAAATTTGGAGAAGGTATTATTAAAGGTTTAGAAGAAAAAAACAGTGATTTATTTGTTACAATTCAGTTTGAAAATGACGAAATAAAGACCTTAAGTGCCAAATTTGCAAGGTTAAAGAGATTAAAATAACATAAATGTTAATTAGTTAATAGAATTATCCAAAAAGTACTTGTAATAATATGGTAAAAGTGGTAATATCAATTTAAGTTATACGATAAGCTATATAGCATCCTAAAATTATGCGTAGAATAAGCAACTTGGAAACACGACGAAAGATATAAAACTGGTTGAATCAATAATTATATGATAGGACGTGACGGTGTGCTTAAAATTGATGTAGAAGGAATAGACTTAGCTGAAGTAGAAGCCTTGGTGGCAGTGACAGAGCAATTTGTAGGATTGGCAGAGACCCTTCTAGGCAAAGGGGATATTTCAAGGGAAGAATATGATAGCATGACATTACTTAAGAAGAAGTTTTTGGAAGATGTGAAAACTAAATATTTTTAAATATTAGGTAAACATCCCTGACGTATGTTTTGCTTATTTTTATAGAAAGAGGATATGTTATGCGGGGAACCCAGATAAAACGAATTCATGAGCTAGTACCTGTACTAGCTCAGGCTGCACGTATATATGAACAAGAAGACAGAGAGATTATGAGCAATCAAGCTTATGATCTGCTTTATGACGAGTTGCTACAACTAGAGCAAGAAACGGGGATTATACTTGCAAACAGTGTGACTCATAAGGTTGGATACGAGGTACTTAGTAACTTACCTAAGGTTAGACACAGTCAGCCTATACTTTCTTTGGATAAAACCAAAGAAGTCGATAAGTTACGAAGCTTTTTAGGCAAAGAGACAGGTATGTTGTCCTGGAAACTAGATGGGCTCACCCTTGTGATTACTTATAGAAACGGAGAACTTGTACAAGCTATTACTAGAGGGAGTGGAGAAGTAGGTGAGGATATAACCTCTAATGCTAAGACCTTTGCAAACCTTCCTGTAACCATTGAACATAAGGACGAAATAACAGTCAGAGGGGAGGCTGTTATTACCTATTCAGAATTTGAGAGAATTAATGAACATCTTCCTGACGAAGAAAAATATAAAAACCCAAGGAATCTATGTAGTGGAAGTGTCAGGCAATTAGATTCACAAATCACGGCTAAAAGAAATATACACTTTTATGCATTTACAATTGTGAGTGGTGGTGTTTTAACTGATTCTAAAGAAGAACAGCTAAAGTGGCTAGATGATCAGGGCTTCGAAGTTGTAGAATATAAAATAGTAAACTCTGAAACTATTCCTGAAACAGTAGAGTGGTTTAGTGAGCATATTAAAAAAAGAGATTTTGGATCAGATGGCTTAGTATTAACATTAGATAGCATATCCCGCTCAGAGGCTCTAGGTGTGACGGCTAAGTTTCCACGTCATTCTATGGCATTTAAATGGGCCGATGAGATCAAAGAGACGAAACTTATTGAAATAAAGTGGAACCCATCTAGAACGGGATCCATTAATCCTATAGCTGTATTTGAACCAGTTGATTTAGAAGGTACCACAGTTGAACGTGCAAGCGTCCATAATGTTAGTATACTTCAGGAGCTGGAGTTGGGCATTGGAGATACAATTAGGGTATATAAGGCAAATATGATAATTCCGCAAATTGCTGATAATATAACAAAAAGTAATAATCTAGAGATTCCAAGCAATTGTCCTGTTTGCCACGGAGAAACCCGTATTCAGATGATAAAGGATGCAAAAACATTATATTGTACAAATCCTAACTGTGAGGCCAAGCGAGTAAAAGCTTTTGTTCACTTTGTTGGGCGTGATGCCATGAATATACAAGGATTCTCAGAAGCCAGTATAGAGAAGTTTATTGAAAATAAGTTTATCCATGACTTTGTAGATTTATATCATTTAAATAAGTATGAAGAAGAGATTAAGACCTTAGGAGGCTTTGGGCAAAAGTCCTATGACCGGATTATAAAGTCTGTAGAGAACTCAAGGAATACAGGGTTAGCTAATTTTATATATGCCCTTGGAATAGAGCAAATAGGGATTAATAATGCAAAACTAATTTGTAAGCATTTTAAATATGATATAGCAAAAATAATGGAAGCCACAGAAGAAGAATTGGTATCTATAGAAGGAATAGGGGCTATTATTGCCCATAGTATTAATTCCTATTTTAACTTAGAAGACAACAAAGATCTTGTGGAAGGATTAATGAACGAAATTGATTTTATTATTCCAGAAATACAAAGTACTGAAGGCTCAACAATAGTTGATAAAACCTTTGTGGTAACTGGCCAGGTGAATCATTTTAAGAACCGAAAAGAACTAAGCGAAAAAATTGAAGAACTAGGTGGGAAAGTGGTTGGGTCTGTCAGTCGTAAAACAGATTACTTAATTAATAATGATGTCCATTCGGGATCAGGTAAGAATAAAAAAGCAAAAGAACTTGAAGTTCCAATAATAAGTGAAGAAGAATTTATGGCTATGATTTAGGCACAATGTGTCGTCACCCCTAATATAATGAATCAAAAAGTATTTTAGGGGTGATTAGATGTTAGAAGCCATATTGCTAGTAACAGCATTGTCCATTGATGCCTTTGTGGCTAGCATTGCCTATGGAACTAATAAAATTAAAATACCCTTTTATTCTGTTGCAACCATTAATCTTGTGTGCACTTTACTACTTGGGATTTCTCTTTATTTTGGCTCTATGGTAAGAGCAGTGGTGCCAGGTAATTTTGTAGGGCTTATTGGTGTTATAATTTTGCTAGGACTAGGTATATACCAATTATTTGAAGGCGTATTTAAAAGCCTTATTCAAAGGTATTTAGTGAAAGATCAAAAGATGAACTTTCACCTTTTTGATTTTCGATTTGTCCTAGAAATCTATGTGGATGAAATAAAGGCAGACTTTGATCAGTCAAGGCGGTTAAATATGAAAGAAGCATTGGCCCTTGCGGTTGCATTGTCAATAGATGGTCTAGCAGCGGGGTTTGGAAGTGCACTGGGGAATATTAATTATACTCAGATTTTGTTGTTCTCACTAGTGTTTCATATGCTAGCTGTATGGATTGGTGTTTGGCTAGGTCAGCATCTAGCAAAAAAAATAAAAATAAACATGTCGTGGGTTAGTGGTATGATTTTAATCTCATTGGCATTAGTTAGGTTAATAAGAATCTAAAGAAATCCCCCAATAACATTGTTGTTAGGGGATTTTTAAGGTAAAATAATATAAACGATTAACACAAGACCAAGGAGGACGAAAAATGAAGAAAATAGTAGTTAAAACAGATAAGGCTCCGGGAGCATTAGGACCTTACTCACAGGCAATTAAAATAAATGGAATGGTTTACACATCAGGTCAATTAGGAATTAATCCAGAAACAGGGGAACTAGCAGAAGATTTAGCATCACAGGCTCACCAAGTATTTAAAAATCTAAAAGCTGTCTTAGAAGCCGCAGGGACAAGCATGGACAAGGTTGTAAAAACAATGGTGTTTTTATCAGATATGAATGACTTTGTGCCTGTTAATAAAATCTATGAAGAGTATTTTACAAATGATTACCCAGCTAGAAGTGCAGTAGAGGTAGCTAGATTACCAAAAGATGCAAAACTTGAAATAGAAGCGATCGCTTATGATTTATAAAGAATACGGAAAAACTGGCAAAAAATTATCTGCAATAGGTTTTGGAGGCATGCGTTTTGACGGAAAAACATCAATAGAAGAAGGGGCCAAAATTGTACGTCATGCAAGTAGCCTAGGGATTAACTATTTTGATACAGCACCAGAATATTGTGAAGACCGAAGTGAAGACATTTTTGGAGAGGCTTTTAAAAATATGCCCAATCCATATTATGTCTCAACGAAAAGTTCTATAGGGGCTGATCCTGATGCTGATTCAGTCCGTAGACGTGTTGAAAAATCCATTAAGCGTATGGGGGTAGAAAAAATTAATTTCTATCATATGTGGTGTGTAATGGATCTTGATCATTACCATAAGGTTATTGCAAAAGGGGGCCCATATTGGGGTGCTTTAAAGGCAAAAGAAGAAGGACTCATTGATCATATTGTCATCTCTACCCATGCAACAGGAAAAGAAATTGCAACCATAGCTAAAGATGGCTACTTTGAGGGTATTACACTGGGATATAATATATTAAATTTCCCATATCGCCAAGAAGGTATCCAAGCAGCTCAGGAGGCAGGCCTTGGGGTTGTTACCATGAATCCCCTCGGTGGGGGAATTATTCCACAAAACAAGGAATATTTCTCTTTTATAAAAGAAAGACCAGAAGAAAGTGTTGTTCAAGCAGCCCTAAGATTCAATGCTTCTCATGAGGGAATAACTGTTGCATTATCAGGAATGGGCAGCATAGAGGAAATAAACCACAACGTTAAAGCAGTGAAGGACCTAGAGATTCTAAGTGAGGATAAAATTAATAGTATTAAATCCAAACTTCGAAAAGACATGGACCAGCTTTGCACATCATGTCAATATTGCATGCATTGTCCAGAAGATATTAATATTCCTAAATTTATGGCTATCTATAATCTTTATGTTCTTAAAGGAGAAAAGGCAGCTAAGGACAAATACAATGAAATGTTAGAGTACCAAGATATCAATCAAGGGGAAGCTATGCCAGGAGATTGTATCGCATGCGGATTGTGTGAAACCCTATGTACTCAAAAACTAGATATTATAGAGAGATTAGAATGGCTTGACAAACATATTGTCTCATAAAAGTATCACAGATAATTTTATTATGATATAATGATTTGAAAGTTAAAACTAAATAGATTTAATTAGGTGCTTTACATTGTAAAGATAATAGGGAAAGTGGTTAAAATCCACTACAGCCCCCGCTACTGTAACGAGGACAAGTCTAGATCCACTAGGAAACTGGGAAGGTTAGATAAGGGTGATTCGTAAGTCAGGAGACCTGCCTAATTAACAAACTAACGCTTCGGGTGGAAGATAGAGATTATAAAATAGTGGCTTTTTAAAGCTCACTTAATTTTGATACTAAACTCTACCTTTGATAAAAGGGTAGAGTTTTTTTAAATAAAAGGGGACGGTTAACAAATATCAACAGTTTTAAGACTATGGGTATTTGTTAACCGTCCCCAAAAAGGAGATGGCAAAATGGGAAAGGTTTATTTAATCGGTGGTGGCCCAGGAGATGAAACGCTCCTTACACTCAAGGCTGCAGAAGTTTTAGAAAAATGTACGGCTGTTATGTATGATCGGTTAGCAGGAGAGAAATACCTAAAATATTTAAACGACTCATGTGAAATTTATTATTGCGGAAAAGAGCCAGGGGCTCATTCTAAAACCCAAGATGAAATCAATGAGATGTTAGTAAAATTAGCCCACAAAGGCCATACCATCGGAAGAATTAAAGGGGGAGACCCTTATGTTTTTGGAAGAGGGGGAGAAGAAGCCCTAAGACTTCACGCAGAAGGAATTCCCTTTGAAGTCATTCCGGGTGTAACATCGGCTATTGCCGTTTTAAGTTACGCAGGGATTCCAATCACTCACAGAGGCATTGCTCAGAGCTTCCATGTTTTTACCGGAATGAGTGTTGACAAGCTAAATATAAACTGGCAAGCAGTCGGACAATTAGAAGGGACCTTAGTGTTTTTAATGGGTCTTGGAAACCTAGATAGTATTATAGAAAGACTAATTGCTAATGGAAAAAAGGAAGACACACCTTGCGCTGTTATTATGCAAGGAACCACATCAAAACAGCAAAAAGCCATTGGGACTCTAAAGACAATCTCTAGTGAAGTACAACAAAGAGGATTTACATCCCCTTGTATTATTGTAGTCGGTGAGGTTGTAAACTTTAGTGACAAGCTAGACTGGTATGAAAAGAAACCGCTGTTTGGTAGAAATATCTGTATTACAAGAACAAAAAAGCAATCAGCATCTCTTAGAAAACAGTTATTAGATCTAGGGGCTGAAGTAACACAAATTAATCCAATCGAAATAAAAGAGGATGCCAGCACACTGGGGCCTTATGTGAATAAATTTGGAGACTATGATTTTATCGTCTTTACATCTGTTAATGGTGTTGAAATATTTTTTGATTACTTAATCGAAAACGAAATAGATGTCAGAACAATCAAAGGAAAATTTGCAGCTATAGGACCAGCTACCTTAAAAGCCATAAGAAAATATGGAATCGTTACATCGATATTAGCCAAGGAATTTGTGGCAGAAAATCTATTTCTTGAAATGGAAGACTATGTCCATAAGGGAGATAAAATATTGTTACCAACTTCTTCACAAGCACGGGATTATCTGAGGATTAATTTAGAAAAATGCGGGGCTATTGTGGATAGAGTTGATATTTATAGTCCTGAAATGGGAG
>CAZLPH010000030.1:0-18090 GCA_964561345.1 uncultured Candidatus Epulonipiscium sp. | reverse complement strand
CCCTCACCGTACATGGTGATTGTATCGATATTTTCTAATGGTTTAGCAACATTGGCTGCAACCTCTGGTAATACTTTAAAATACATTTCCAAAACTGCTGCTTCTTCCATAAGTTTCATAGCCTGGGCTTTCTTCTCGATTCCTTCAGCTTCTGCAAGTCCCTTTGCCCTAATACCATCAGCCTCTGCCAGAGCTAGGGCCTTAAGTCCTATAGCATCTTGCTCTCTTGCTTCCCTTTGAGCCTGAGCTTTTGCTTTAAGTGCCTCGGCTTCTTGAATGGCTTCAAACTTCTCACCTTCTGCCTCTTTTTGTCTTTCATAAAGCTGGGCTTCTGCTTGTTCTTGCCTTGCGAACCTATCTGCTTCTGCCTTTTTTCTAACACTAGCTTCTAAGGTTCTTTCTTGGATAATGACTTCTCTCTCTTTTAAAATTATTTCTTTTTCCTGTTTTGCAAGATTGGCATTTGCAGTCTTTATTTCAATTTCTTTACGCTGCTCTTCTTTTTGGATTTCATAAGCCGCATCTGCTTCAGCACTCTTGGTGTCTTCAATCTTCTTAAGCTCCGATTTTCTAATAGCAAGTTCATTTTTCTTAATGGCTATTTCCTGATCTGAGGCAACCTGGGCATCGTTGGCTTCTTTATCAGCCTTAGCTTGGGCAATCTTTACATCTCTTTGGGCCTCCGCTTTTACAATCGATGCGTTTTTCTTGATTCGCTCTGTGTTGTCAATTCCTAGGTCATTAATGACACCGTAATTATCTGTAAAATTTTGTACATTAAAAGAAACAATTTCAATTCCCATCTTTTCCATATCTGGAACGGCATTTTCTTCCACCCGCATAGCAAATTCTTTTCGGTTTGAAATCATATTTTCTAATGTCATGGTTCCTACAATCTCTCTTATATTCCCCTCTAGAACATCCTTAACCATGTCTTCTATATAGGCTACATCTTGGTTAAGAAAGTTTTCTGCTGCAATTTTTAGTAAGTCTGTTTGTGATGATACTTTTACTGTTACAACTGCGTCTACGTTTACGTTAATAAATTCCTGTGTTGGCACTGCTTCTTGGGTTTTTACATCAATCTTAATGGTTTTTAGTGGCAATCTGTCTTTTCTTTCTAAAAACGGTATCTTAATAGCTGCCCTTCCAATAATGATCTTGGCCTCTTTTTTGAATCCTGAAATAAGAATGGCTTCATCAGGACTAGCTTTTACATAACCTGTTAGGATTATAAGCAATACAATAATCCCAATAGCAATCCCTATTATTACTGGTATGTTCATAATACTTCCCCCTCTTTTTTACCTTTTTTCTTATATATATTCTCCCCAAATACAATTATACATCTTACTTCACATGTTGAAAACATATAACTTTATATTATAATGGTTTAATACTTGTAATGATCCTTTTTCCTTGCTCTCTCGTCTTTAAATAAGAATCCATTGCATCTTTATGATACTGCATATCCTTATCAAATAAAGCCTCTATATATCTTCCTTTATGATACATTAGCAATACATTATCATCTTCTTGATTATCTGTTACTGTTGGGTAATGGTTTGCTTTAATCTGAAAAACGGGTCTTGGGTCATGAATTCCTTCTTCTTTTAAACGATTTAGTGTGGGTTTATTATAAAAAGAAAGAATGCCATTTTTATTTTCTATCAAGACTGTATTATCCCAGTTGTTGGGTACTTCTAATGCATAAGCAAATTCCTTATTCTCATAGATATAAGTATTATCCTGCTCCCTATATTCTTCTAGACTACCTACTATTACAATCTTATTTTTGCCATCCCATTCTACTCTTTCTCCTAAAACATCTATAATAAGTCTTAGGGGAACATAAGTTACATTGCTCCTTACAAATGGTGCTACTTCAATAGTGCCTTGTATTCCATTGATATTAGCTGATCTTTTACCTGTAAATAGTTCCACCTCATGGGAAAGTCTCTTTAGGCTTATCTTTTTCCCTGTTGCTTGATAATTTACGTTAAAGCCTAGTTTTTCAGATATTACTCTCATTGGCACAAACACTCTGTTGTCCTTTATAACAGCTTTTTCCTCTAAGGCTTTGCCGTTAACAAACACCACTGCTCCTGAATCCTTTGCAAATACCGTTGTTGTTAATAATGTTGCTAGTACCAAAACACTAAAAATAAATCCTAATCTTCTTTTCATAGTAATTTCCTCCTCATAGTTTCTAAAAAAAACTCCCCCAAATACTTTGTGTCTCTTCTGGCGTTAGCACTTCTTCTGTAACTTCCTGAATTTCTCCTGGTCCTAGCATCTTAATGCGTTTACCTTTTCCCTTTTTCATAGACATAAGGGTTGCATTCACCTCTGCCCCTAGGACAATTACAATACTACTCATATAAAGCCATACTAAAAATGCTATAACACCTCCTAAACTACCATAGGTTTTAGAGTAGTTTCCAAAATTACTAACATAATAGGAGAATCCACTTGATATAATAACCCAGCCTATACTTGAAAACACAGCCCCCGGAAAGCTCTCAGATAACTTTATCTTAACGCCTTTTTTAACAGAGGGTGACCATTTATAAAGTATGGTAAATACTAATATCATAAATAGTAGTGGAATGATCAGCCTTAAAATCTTCCATATCATTAGTCCCGTGGCTGTATAATAACTAAATAACAGTTTAAATATGGTTTCGCCAAATACCAATACTGTAAAAGCCACAATTAATGTCAAAAATAAACCTAATGTAAATATAATTGAAAGTCCTTTAAGTTTTAAATAAGGCCTGTCTTCATCTAAATCAAAGGCTCTATTGACTGCTTTCATAAGAGCCATTATTCCGTTAGATGAAGACCAAATACTTCCTATAGCACCGACTGATAAAAGGCTTATGCTACCATCTGCAATGATGCCTTTTATAAGATCATAGAACAAGTCTCTAGCTTCTCCTGGAATAGGCATTAGAATCCTTTGTAGTATATTTGCATCTGCAAGGGGTGTAAACTGCAAAATACTTAAGAAGAATATAATAAATGGAAATATGGATAGGGTTAAATAATAGGCCAGTTGGGCGCCTATAGCAGAAACACCGTCATCACTGTAACGGTAAATAAGTTGTTCAGTAAAAACAATCCATTTCTTTTCTCCGTACTTTTTCTTTATTTTATCAAATATCTTATTCATTACGTCACCTCCAAGTCTTTATTTCCATTATAACACTAGATTCGTTCATTTGCATCACTTCACTAGACTAAAGTGGGGACAGGCACCAAAAAATCCCTGCCTCATATACTGAAGTAGGGATTTTAGTATTTTATTTTTATGTGGTTAAAGCACCGGCGGCGTCTTCTAATTCCTCTGGGTTAATGCGATTAATCTTGCAGAAGTGTTTAAAGAAATCTTCTGCATAGGATTGCTCTTCTTTTCCTTCTCTTAAGGTCACAATATCTCTTAGGATTTGAGCCATCCATATGTTATCAAAATATCGTTGCCTTCCTGAGTTCCAGGTTTGTCTCTTTGGGAATTTTTTATTAATGTAGTAGTTCCAAAAAAGCATTTTTTGAGATTCTTCTTCTGAAAGTTGGAGCCTATAGTCTGGGTGGGCATTGATATAACCATCTTCAGTGGTACCTTTAAAGCTTTCCTCCGCCAAAAAAAGGCCGAGTATCCGTCTCTTCTTTTCCCTATTATCCGATTCTCTTTTTGTGATTAGACAAGCACTGGTTCCAGTCATTCTGGCAAGTCTTCTTGGCTGGCCTTTTCTGTCCCCGTTCTTAATCTTTCCAACAAAAACCTTCCAGTCCCTAAAGATTTCTTCTTCCTCTCCATCTTTAGCCCAAAATACAGATTGTAATTCTGGATGAATGCGGGTGGTTTTAGTGTTTCTTTTTTGTTCTAAGGCTTGTAGGCGTTCTTCTTCTATGGCTCTTTCTTGTCTTAGTCTTTCAGCTTCAATCTCACGTTCTTCTTCTTGTTGTTGTATTTTCGCTTTGACTAATTCAAATGCTTTTGTATCTGTCAGGCTCATATATTCTCCAAACACATCAGGAAAGACAAATTTCTTTGTCCCTTCTTCTTCGAAGTCTACTTCTATATATTCACTATCACAGCTCACAACATTTCCTTTGCCGAAAGTTCCATGTAGTACCTTTTTGTCGACTAATTCCATTCTTTATTGCCCCCGTTTCATTTTCTAATTTATATCTAGCACAGTTTATCCTTATTATAACATTAAACAAAGAATAATTCAAATTTAGTATTGACACTAGGATAATTTTACGGTATAATATGCTAATTTTTACTATTAAATAGTTATTTTATCGTGCATAATAAAACTAGAATCGCGTCATCACTTTCTACATACACTTTGCTATTGTTGTTAATTTCTGATAAAATTTTACTATATCGAATATAAGGAGATGAGATTCTTAATGGAAAGATTAAAGCATTTTTATAGCAAAAGTAAAGTAACGGCTTTATTATTAATGATTATGATTTTATATTTTATACTAATGACTTTTAACGGGGGAACCACAAATACGACAACTCTTTTAAGGTATGGGGCCATGTTCCGTCCTTATGTCATAGGTTATAGTGAATACTACCGGTTTATAACGTCAATTTTTATTCACATCGGTTTTACCCATATGCTGTTTAACGGCTACGCCTTATATGTGTTTGGATCTCAAATTGAATGGCTTATGGGATCTGCAAAATACCTGCTATTTTTCCTCTTAACTGGTGTTGGCGGAAACATTGTAACATTTATATTTAGCCCTGATACCGTATCTGCGGGAGCTTCTGGGAGTTTATTTGGACTACTTGGTGTCTTTTTGTACTTGATTCATAAACGCCCACATATGATGACACCACAAGGTCGTAAAAGCATATTACAGCTTCTAGGCATTAATCTACTGATAACTGTAGCAGTGCCTAATATTAGCGTCTCTGCCCACCTTGGCGGCCTTATATTTGGTTATTTACTGTCATATATCTTCAAACCTGGGGACAGGCACTAAGTCCTGGAGTGAAGTGGGAGCATCATTTCCTTGAATATGATAACATAGAGATAGACATATATACGAGAAAGGATGATTCGTTTGAATAAAACAATTAAAACCCAGCTTCAACATAAGACAATTAGGCAATTTAAGGATACGCCTATTGAGCCTGACACGTTAAAGACTCTCTTTGAGGTAGCCAATCGTACGGCTTCTAGTAATGGTATGCAATCTTTTAGTATTATAAGGGTTACTGATCTAGTGAAAAAACAAGCTATTGCAAAGGTTTGTAATCAAGATTACCTAGCACAAACACCTGAGCTTTTGATTTTTATTGTAGATGCTTACAGGAATGCTAAGATTTCCGAAGAACAGGGCGAAAATTTAGATGCTAAAAAAGATATGGATCGGTTTTTCCAAGGCTTTACAGATGGCTGTATTGCTGCGCAAAATATTCAGGTGGCTATTGAGTCTCTTGGAATGGGTGCTGTCTACTTTGGTAGTATTCTAAATGATTCAGCTAAGATCATTGAAATACTTGAGCTGCCTCAGTACACGTTCCCTATCCTTGGCACAGGCTTTGGCTATCCAAATGAAGCACCAACACTAAAGCCTAGAATGGATCTTTCCCTTAAAGTTTTCGAAAATAAATATGACATCCAAGATAGTTATCTAGATTCTATTAAAGATCATGATCAAGCATTTGAAACTTACTTTGATCTGCGGGTACCTGATAGGCCTTTAGATGCCTTTAGTAGCCAGGTTTTACGTGCATTAAAAAATCCTAATCCTAAAAGGACTAAGATTTTAAATGTAATAAAAGACCAAGGATTTGATCTGCAGATAGATTAATTCCTTAATTAGATCTAATAAATCTTATAATTTCTTCAACTGTTATGGCTTGCTGCTCTTTATCACTAAGAGTAGCTAGGCCATCTTTTTTTTGATTACCATAGCTTCCAAAGTAAGCATGATTTCCACCTTGGATTTCAACGTATGTTGAGTTTTTTGGGGCATATGATTTATTTTCTTCGGCTTTCTCTTTGCTTAAAATCTTGTCTTCTGACCCGTATATTGAAATCATAGACATGACAGAATTGCTTAAATCTGCCGCTGGGTAGGCACCTAGTAAAATAAGACCATCAATTTTGTCTTGATTATCCCCGGCATATATAGATGCCATTGCCCCGCCTAGAGAATGTCCGGACATATACCACGTGCTAATGTCTTTGTAGGCCTCTATTGGCCGATCTGCTGCTTTTTGATCAAACACCGCTAGGTTAAAGGGCATTTTCATTAAAAAACACCTATACCCCTGCTCCGCAATCTGCTCCATTAATGGTATATAGGCTAAATAATCAACCTTTCCACCAGGGTAAAAAATAATTCCCGTGTCTGGTTTACCATCTGCCTGTGTAAAAACAATCATCTCTTCTTCCATCGTATAGGCTGTTTTCCCTTCAGCTAAAGTATCCAAAGCAACGGGAAGTGCTTTGTAGTAATCTAATGTATAGGTATAAAATCCTGCTAGCAATGCCACAATTAGACCTAGTAATATGGCCGTTAAAACCTTCCATTTTCTTTTTATAAAATTCAATGAACACACCCCCAAATCGTTATCATTAGGCTTATGCTTGCCTTTGCTAGCTTAAAATATGGCCAGCCCCCGCTTAGATTCTATTCTTAAATACACAACTAATATTACGGTTGTAATAATATCTGTAATTCCCTGGGCGTAAAAAACCCCCAACTCCCCCATAAAATAATTCAGGATAATAATGCATGGAATAAATAATAAACCTTGTCTTGCAATACTAAATAGAAATCCTTCTTTGTTTTTTCCTATACTTAAAAGATAGATAACCCCTATTGCCTGGAAACCATAGGTTCCAAAGAAGATACTACCTGCATACATAGCCTGGGTCGCTTTAGAAATCACAATAGCACTATCTGAGAAAGCATTTACAATATTTCCTGCAAAAATAATTTGTATCACTGATAGAACTAGCGCTCCTGACAAACTCCAAATAATAGCCGTTTTTGTTCCTTCTTTTACCCGATCCATATTATTGGCCCCGTAGTTATAGGAGGTAAATGTCTGGTAGCCCCTTGAAAATCCTGTTATGGCAAAAGTAGACATGCCAATAACCCTATTAACAATTCCAAGGGCTGCAACTGTTGGGTCACCATAAAACGCTGCAAATTTATTTGCCATACCAAGTGACACACTTTGAAACAAGTTGATAGCAAAAAGTGGAATACCAATTTGTAATATAGGAATGATAATCCATTTTTTTATATTGACTTTCTTAATTGAAAATTTCAAAAGGCTACGGTCAAATATATAGTAGCTAATAAGCATAGCAAATGCCACAAACTGTGAAATTGCTGTGGCGATAGCTGCACCTTTTATCCCCATATTAAGTGTAAAAATAAAGATTGGATCTAGTATAATATTTAAAATAGCTCCCACTAGCTGGGAAGCTGTACTCAGACCTATGGCCCCTTCCGCTCTTACTAAATTCATTAAGCAAATGGCCGGAATATGAAATATAAAGGAGATAAATAATATCTCACTATATTCAATGGCATAGGGTAAAACATTTTCTGATGCCCCTAAAAATGTTAATATTTGGGGTAGAAAAAACAGAGCGACTTGGATTAATATTCCAATACCTACGGCATATCCAATGGTAGATGATAGGACTGTTTCCGCTTTTTCGTGATCACCTGAGCCAAGCAATCTGGAAATAAAGGCCGATCCACCGTTTCCAAATAACAAGGCAATTCCTGGTATTAAGGTTAATAAAGGATAGGTAATAGAAATTGCCCCCATTGCCTCTGTTCCTAGTTGTGCCACAAAATAACTATCCACAAAATTATAAAACCCTGTCATTAAAAGCCCAACCACTGTCGGTACCCCTAATTGAAACAAGGCTTTTTTTACATTTCCACTTTTCATTAGTTCTAGTCTATCGTTCATGTTTTCCTCCAAAGATGTCTATTAAAATCTGTTCTTATTGAGTTGCAGTACATCTACTTCATTGTACTAAAGTGGGGACAGGCACCTAAGGGTCCCTAAGGCGACTAAAGCTTGCAATATCCTTGGTAGCTATCCCTTCTCTTTAGTTCTTGATCTATTCCGGCTAGCACTTTGCGCTTTTCAAGGCTCCATAATGGCTCTACGGTCAAGGATCTTTTCCCATCGCCTGTTAGTCTATGAATGGCCATATCCCCCGGTAAGCGTTCTATACTATCTACAATTAAGGAAATATATTCTTCTCTAGTGGGTATCTTAAAGGGATGTTCTTTATAATACTTGTGGAGGTCTGTGTCTTTTTGGATGTATAAAGAATGAAGTTTTACGCCCCAGGTATCTGTCTTAGCCACATATTTCACTGTGTCTAAGATATCTTCCCGAGATTCACCCGGTAGTCCATAGATTAAATGAGTTACCACTTTTATCTTGCGCTGTTTAAGTTGCTTGATGGCCTCATCATACTGGTCTAAGGCGTAGCCTCTTCTTATAAAATTAGCTGTTTTCTCATGAATGGTTTGAAGGCCTAGTTCTATCCATAAAAAAGTCTTTTTGCTAATTTCCTCAAGTAAATCCAGAACTTCCTTTGATAAACAATCTGGCCTTGTAGCTATGGCTAGGCCTACGACACCTTCACCCGATAGGGCTAAATTGTACTTCTCTTTTAGGTCTTCGTAGGTTGAGTAGGTATTTGTGAAGTTTTGGAAATAAGCAATATAGGTATTACTCTTCCATTTTTTTGCCATGACTTCCTTTTGACTAGCCATCTGACTTACTATATCTAGATCCCTAGAAGCTGCAAACTCTCCTGCTCCTTCTTCCCCGCAAAATATGCAGCCTTTACTACCCAAGGTTCCGTCCCTATTAGGACAGGTAAACCCTCCGTCCAAAGAAAGTTTAATAATCTTAGCATTAAAAATCTCTTTCATCTCATAACTAAATGATCGGTATCTTTTATCGCCCCAACGTTTGTTCGTCATTTTAAAACTCCAACCTAAAATCATCACCAAATATATCGTCTTCAAATCCATTATCTTCTATCTTTTCTTTTCTAAAATCATCGTTTCCAGCGAGTATATTATACAATCTAGCTTCAGTGGCTTCTTTGTAAGGGGCTACAAAAATTACACCGACACCACATAATAATACACCAGCTAGATACCAGCCAATAAAAGACAGGTCAAGAACAAACATCTCCCACTTATGGCCACGGGTTATATCCCTACTCCTGGTAATAATATCATTTGGGGATAAATCAGGTTTTTCCGCTAAAATATAAGGAACCATCCTATATTCATAGGCCTTTATAATGCCTGGTATAATAAACAATAAAGTCCACAACATCCCGTAGAGTGCTCTTAAAAACATGGTTGCTAGAATAGACCAGTACTCACCTTGGTTAAAAGCAGAGAATACTTTTCCAATGCTAACGTCTCCCTTAAAGCCATCTAAGAAAAACCGGCTTCGGCCTACTTCAACGGCATATCCTATGGTTATCATTCCAATTAAAAAAACGAGGGTCACCAGTAACACTGCACCGCCTCTTAAGAAGAATAAGGGCGACCTAATACCACTTGTTACAACATTTATGGCCCTGTCACTATATTCTGATACGACACTTTGCTCATTGTGGTGACCATGATTAAAGCTATTATTATTCCTATTGCTAGAATTCCCTCCTCCAGTAATTATGCCTACAATAAGACATACAACAAAGGCCTTCCAATAATTTTGCCTTAAAAAGTCTTTTGCATATGCTTTAATATCTGCTCTTGTCCACATACGACATCCCTCCTAAATTTATTACTTCTATTGCGACCCAAATACTTAGTTTACCTTTATCTATATGATGGTTTTTATAATATAGTCTAAACTAGTATCTGTATTTAAACATATCTAACTTAATTATATCATAAAATCAAAGGATGCCATACGAAAAGAGCCACATCCCTTTGCTATTGGGATGTGGCTCTTTTACTATTGCTTAAATTAGTAAGCCGCATTATACCATAATACATATTTATTATCATACTAACATAACTTAATAATATCTGTGTTTATATCCCTATTCAAGAAGGAGTGTTCTAGATGATTGGTAATCCCATTGTTGTAAAAATGATTGAATCTACCATAGATAAAACCATACGTGAGATAAGAACAAATCCAATTAAGGGGGTTAAAAGTTTAGCCAGTCTCGGAAACCGCTTCGCCAATAACCCTGCTCAAAAAGAGTTACTTGTAACCATACGAACTATGTTAGAAAATCCAAATAGCCCCTACCATAAAATCATTCCGAACTTAGTTAACAATGTAAATACTCACACCCTTAAAACATTTATTATGAATATAGCTTATAATAGTTGGTCCTTTGGTGGGAAAAAAATCAAGCAATACAAAAGAGCCTATGGTTTTAATATTCCTTGTATTCTTATTTTCGACTTTTCAAAAAAACCAGATACCATCTTAGATAATAATAAGATCCTAAGTACTATTGAGCAAGGTAAAAAACTTGGGATCTATGCCTATCTATTTTTTTCAAATAACATTAATGATTTCTCAACTATTCTTAAGCAAAACCCTGACTGCGCCTTCCTCTTGTATATTTCCCCAAAAAACCTTACAAAAGAAAACCTGGCTAAGATAGAGCCATACCACAATATATTTTTCTCTCTTTTATATGAGCCTTTCATAGATCCTAAAGCATTTAAAAACGCCACTTCCTTACTCTATAATAATCATTGTCTATTTGGAAGCCATAGCTATTATAACAATGATAATATTAATTACATTTTAAGTAATCAGTGGATTCGTGATGTCACTAGCCCTAAATCTCCATTCCTCTTCCTCATAGAATCCCCAGATTGTACCCCCACTAATGCCTCACTTGTCCACAATTATATTGCTCAGTTAAAAACAAAGCCAGCACATGCCACTTTTCTAATAGATCTCTACGAAGATATGGCCCAAATTAACAACCAGTTCTCTCGCAATCCACACATGACTCAGGAAGAATTAATGCAGATAACCCTATGAGATCCTCACTTAGTTGCTCTATCTTATTATCCTTAACAAATTCTATTATCATAGGGCAGTTACAATCCCTCAGCAACTCCCAGTACTCTTGCCAGTATTGTTTACCCTTTGAAAGCGGCAAGCGAATATCTTTATTCTCACCTGCTATCCAATAAAAAACATGAACACTACAAATATATTCTTTTAAGTATTTGATTTCTTCCAAACGCTCCTTGTGGGAAATGTCTGGATTCATCTGCCAATAAGTATATAGATTATCCGCCCCAGTAGCTTTGAGAATCTTTAGGGTCATTTCTTTCGTTTCTGTTAAGGTTCCTCTATGATATTCCAAAGCAATAGCCATGTTTCTTTGGGCTGCCATTTGGCAAATTATCCTTAACTCTTTTATACTTTGATCACATGTGTTATTTAAATCCGTAAGGCCTCTTGTACTAGCTGTCCAAACACGTATGAGCCTAGCACCTAAAGCTTCTGCCGTGTCTAAAACCTGTAAAAAACTATCCTCTATGTTTTTATTTTCTGATAGGCGATAATAAGACCCATAAGACGGGGTTTGAATCCCTTGCTCTCGTGTGGCTATACCTATCTTTTTAGCTTTCTCTAAGTCACCTGGTGGAACGTGTATATCACCTCCCCATTCAATTAAATCAACCTTGTTTTCTGCACATATTCTTATAATCTCTCTATGGTTTAATTCCCTAAAGGAAATTGATGTCAAACCAATCATTTTAGCCTCCTCAACTAATTTTTTTTAAAAAAATAGGCACCACAAGATGCCTATCTTTTTGCCTTTTTTTAATACGTCTCACAAAACACTTCAAAATGAGCTTTTGGATGCGCACATGCTGGGCACATCTCAGGTGCTGATTTACCTGTGTGTATGTAACCACAGTTATTACATTTCCACTCAACAACCTCATCTTTTTCAAATACTGTGTTGTTTTCAATATTTGCAAGCAGTTTTCTATATCGAATTTCGTGGCGTTCTTCTGCTTCTGCTATTTCTCGCCATACATATGCAATGGCTGGAAATCCTTCTTCATCTGCTATGTCTGCAAATTTCGGATAAAGTTCTTCCCATTCTTCATTTTCACCTTCAGCTGCTGCTAATAAATTTGACTTAGTATCACCTAGGGCTACTGGAAAATCCGCCTTTATCTCAACGGTTTCACCTTCTAAACTTTTACTCAGAAATTTAAAGAATCTCTTTGCATGCTCTTTCTCATTTTCCGCTGTTTCTAAGAAGATATTCGACATTTGTACATATCCTTCTTTTTTTGCCTGAGATGCATAGTATGTGTATCTCATTCTGGCCTGGGACTCCCCTGCAAATGATTGCATTAAGTTTGCTGCTGTTTTTGTTCCTTTTAAAGATTTCATCAATATGCCTCCTTGTATAATTTGAAAGATGTATTTAATCTGTATAATTATAACACATTTGTAGCACAGTACAAAATACCCATCAAAAAAAAGCCATAATTATGGCTTTTTTTGACTTCTACTTGTCTCTTATATATATCCCTTGAAATTCGGCATAATAATCTGTTGTATCATTTACCCTATCAAAGTAAGCGCTGATATTTTCAAATACCAATAGAATTGATATGCCCTCTCCTTCTAGGATTAAGCTCATCTCTTCAAAAGTTCCTTCAACATCTGAATTACCTTCTGCTAGATACTGATCCTTAAAGTCAGATAAATACTGGCTCATATCTTCTTCAATAATAATACGTTCTTCAAGTTTGACTGTAATTTTAGGAATTCCTTTAGCTTCATTTGATATCATGATACCATAGGTCCCTTTGGCTCCTTCAAACTCATTAAAATGGTCTGTCATCTCATGTACACTGCGGTTTAAGCTCAAAGAGTAATCCCTTATATCTATGGTCTGGCTAACAAGTCTCATGTTAATTGACCCATACTGTAAGTCGTCTGAATATAATCCATAGGTCTTTTTAAAGCCAAAAATATTCCTAAAAACTTCACCCTCATTTAAGTTTTTTTCAAACCAATTAGGTGTGTTTACTTTCTCAGAGCGGGAAATAAAATCTACTATACCAGTAATTTCAACTCTTATGTCATGGTCAACGTCTCCGTCCTTAGCCATGATATGATCATTTGCCAAAAACCCTTCTGCTGTTAATATTTCCTCTAATCTATTAACCTGAGATTTAAAAGTGATATCTTCATAGCCAATAACTGGAAGTACCCAGATAATAGAGATTACAGTAGCTACTATTGCAATCTTCCTATATGCTTCTTCTTTTAAGAAAATCAATAATAATACAGAGATCACTGCAAAAATCCAAATCATAAGAAAGGAATATTCTGATGTTTTCAAACCAAATGTACTAATCTGACCAAAAAGTGCCCATGCTTCAAATAGTAAAATTAATATGCCTGCAAGGGGATATATCTTTTTGTAAAACCTTCCTATCTTAGTGTCATATTTAGCCACCATTATGTGCAGCCATATTCCTATAATGACATAACTTGTTGCAATCCCAGACAATCTCTCAAAGGATACATCCATCCCATTTAAGATTACCCTTGCCGACCATATTAGAAGTACCACGGTTAAGGCTAGCATAATAGGCACTAAAATATAGTCAAATAAGACCACGATAAATCTTGGTTGTTCCGTTATACTTTCTATTTCTACCTTATTATCTACTTGTCTAAAATCTGGGAAATAGCCTAAGAAAATCGTATAGGTCAAGAATCCAACAACAACACCTAGGTATTGATAAACCCTATAATCCATCCCCCTATATACCAATGCCTGAAACGCACCTAGAACACCAGAGACCCCTAACATTATTACCAACCCATAGATAGTTGAAACCACAAAAGCCCTATGAGTAATAAAGAAGGAATCACTAAAACGATTCATTCTTTCGGATTTTGACATAATATAGATAAAAGCAACGGCACTTATAAATATTCCTACACCAACTCTTGCTATGGCAATATTTGATAAATAAACCCCTCGATCTTCTGCAATGATGCCACCATAGAAATATAGCAACAAAAAGCTTATGCTTGCTACTATAATACCGGCTATATTTGCTGGCAGAAAAAATGACTTCTTCTTATCTGTCTTTACTTCATCTAACATGACTGCCGCCATAGAAAACACACCACCAAAAACAAAGGCCATTTGAATACTATTAAATAACAGACTATATGATCTTTGAACATCCCATTCCATTGTTATTCTTACCATTGCCGTAATACTAATTATAATGGCACTTATAATGGCTGCTGGAAATCTATAAAATGATTTGCCAGCACCTTTAAATACTTTATCTATTGTTAAACGTAAACTCTCCATATTCTCACTCCTTCTATCTAAGAATTGTTTTACCTATAATCTTATTATACCCCTAAGTATTATTTAAACCTAGTAAAATATAAATCTCTTAAAATACTATCTGCATCCATATCCTTTAGGTGAACACAATGTATCCAGTCTTTAAGAATTTCAAGCCACTGGCAAACATCTCCCCCCTGCGGCTTGTATCCAATACGTGTTTAAGGTAAGTCCCATCTCTTCCGGTAAAAAATCTTCCATCAAGGTTTCTATCTTTATATATGGTTATAACATGTCAACTAATTTTTCATATTCTAACAAGGGTCTTTTACATTGTAAAAGTAGCGACTTTTAAGTATAATATAAGTACTCTTGAAAGGAGTATTGCTATGGAAACAGTTTCACTTGGCACTAAGCAGCTTGATTTTGGTTATAGTCGCGATAATATCTTAGAATCACCTAAAGGTTATGACATTCATTGTCATAATTCCTATGAGGTATATTATTTTTTAAGTGGTGATGTGAGCTATTTAGTAGAAGGTAGGCATTATACCCCCACTCCTCATAGTATTTTAATGATCTCCCCTAATATTTTACATGGCGTAAAGGCAATGCCACCACTTGCTTACGAACGGTATACCCTTCATTTTTCGGCAGAAGTTATTCCTGTGGAAAACAGATTTTCTCTTCTGTCACCCTTTCATCAATCTTCGTCTCAGTCAGATATTTATTATCAGAGTGTTAAAGATTTTGATTTAGAAAACTATTTCCAAAGGTTATTAACCTGTTATCATATGCCTGATGATATGCGCCATATGGCCACCACTATTGCTGTCCAATCTTTATTGTCCCAAATCCTTTATATGAGTAAGCAAACGAAATCCCTTGCACCAAAACAAAATAGCCCGCAAATAATCACTAATATTATTAATTATATTAATGATAATATAAGCGAAAAAATCACATTAGATGATATATCGGCCAAGTTTTTTATTAGTAAGCATCATTTAAATAAGGTATTTAGAGAAGCCACTGGTACGACTTTATTACAGTATGTTAATCATAAAAAAATAGCCACGGCTAATCACTATCTAATGCAAGGCAAAACGGCTACAGCAGTTGCTGCAGCCGTTGGATTTAATGATTACTCCGTATTTTACCGGGCATATAAACGTATTATAGGCCATGCTCCAACCCATAATAAATCCGAATGATTAAATCAAGACTATTTGTATTTTACATGGTTACATCTAAGTTGCAAAAATCCTTAGAAAAGGGAAACAACATTTTTCCCTTTCTCTTTGGATCTATAGAGCTGATGATCTACATTCATCAGTATTTCTTCGATCGCCTCTTTTTTAAGCGGCTTATATATTCCAATAGATACGGTAATGCTAATTGGTTTATTATCAAAGATAAAGTCTCGCTTTTCAACTTCTTTTCTTAATCTCTCCATTATCAAAAGTGCCTCTTTCTTATTACACTCATTAAAAATAATAATAAATTCATCTCCACCATACCGATACAGATCATCTGTCTTTCTAATGGTCTTAATTGCCAAATCACTAAATTCTTTCAGCACAAAATCACCTGCAAGGTGGCCATAATTATCATTAATTTCTTTAAAATCATCTATATCAAGCATAGCAATGATATACTTTCCAGTTATCTCTTTTAACTGTCTGTATAAGAACCTTTGATTCCATGTTCCGGTTAAACTATCCGTAATCGAATTCATATATTCGTTTTTTCTTAGTTCTTTTTCGTAGGTGAGCTGTTTTTCTTTGGTTGTAAGCTCTTCAAATCCAAACAGTAATGGTAATACTGCAAAAATTACGATATATACGAGTGTCGAGTTTATATTAAAATAGGTATTGGAAAACTCAATAAATATTGTTACGCCTGTATAACCAAATAAATATAAAAACATGATAAAAAAAACTAAAGCTTCCTTAGACTTTTTTATGTTTAAAAAGCTATATATAAAGGCAAGTAAAATATTTATCAGTAGTAGCACATACCAATACTGGTATAGCCTTTTATATAAAATAAAATCTTTTACAAAAAAAGACATCACCATAAAACTAATAGCCGTAAATCCAGTTGAATATTTTAAATAAAAACATTGAAAGTATTTACCCATAGCCAAAATATAAAACCAAGAACCTAAATATAGCGCACTTAAAAATATCTTCTTATAGACAATATAATCATTTGGTAAATATCCAAACTTAAAATGTTCGATACAATATATGGTCAAACAAAAGGTCGCTATAGCACAATATAAAAAAGCAATTTCTTGTTTCTTGTTAATAAAATAGAGTAAGACCATTAGGATTGTTGATGATATTAAAATCCCCATACCAATAAAAACCACTTGGATTCCAAAGAAATCTAATCTTTGCGCTTGGCGAATACCAATCTTACTATCTGTCATGTAAATACCTGCGGACTCTAATCCTGATTTATAGGTTGCATAAGTACTTATAAGCAACTCATTAGTGTCTTTAATTAACTTCTTATCCAACATAAAATAATTAGGACCATTTCTTAAGATACTTTGTCCATTATCCATATCCCCTTCTGAAGCAATAATCATGCCATTAAACCTCACGTTATAGGCATTGTCTGTTAGCCTATTTAAGAAAAACATAATATGATCTGTCTTTAGATGACTCAATTCTTCTTTACTGATTTGAATACTATATTCTTGTCTGCCTTGATTATTTTTATTGATACGGTGCATGGATAGATTAGGTTCAAAGTATTCGTTACCAATGTATATAGAATTTTCATCATTTAGCAAGGAAAAATCATTGGTTCTAAAGGAACCGATGGATGCTATTACAACAAATAACGTACACAACACGAACATATTTATCCTAGTTTTTATTATATCATTCACTTTTCTCCCCCCAATCATTACTTCCCTATTGCTTGTGCTTATTAATGCTTATTGTAGCATATAATAACATGATATAATAACCAAATCTTCATCCCTAAAGCTATGATGTGTGCCAACTAGACTTACATCATCAGTAGGTTTTTTTTGGGGGGTGGGGATTTTTTGAATTTATAGCGCCATTATTGCTTCCCATATAAGATCTGCTACTGGTATGCCATTTTTCAGGTTATCTTCTCTGGTTGTTATCGCTCTTTCACCTGGATATCTTACGGCATTATCACTATCTACAGGGTTAGCATTTTTTATATCCCCTATGACAGTTTCAATGATTGCGTTTACTGTTTCATTTGAGTTGTATGCAAAAGGATCAATGGCTATAAAGGTTTGGGATACGCTATACTCTTGTCCGTGACATTCTTTTCCTATGGCTGTGGTTGACTTACCAGCGGATAATATTGATGTTATTAAATCCAGAGCAATAGAAATACTTGAACCCTTCCAGTATCCTATAGGCAATATTCTTCCTGTCTCTTCGATTTGCTCAGGCTTCAAGGTTAAGTCCCCTTCTTTATTATAACCTCCAAATATCGGTAAATCCTTGTCTGCTAGCCTAGCTTCCTCTATTTTACCGTAGGCAAACTGAGACATGGCAGAGTCCACAACAATATGCTCTTTGTTTTCTCTGGGAATTGCAAATACTAAAGGATTGTTGCCAATCTTAGGCTCTTTTGAGCCCCATGGTGGCATATTAGGTAAGGTATTCGTCCAGCAAATACCGATACACTCGGAATCCGCAGCTTGTATCCCATA
>CAZLPH010000029.1:0-18108 GCA_964561345.1 uncultured Candidatus Epulonipiscium sp. | reverse complement strand
GACTAGTTTCAGGTCCCAATGTCTATATTTGTGATGAGTGTATTGAACTTTGTTCTGAAATAATAGAAGATGAATTCGAAGAAATGTCAACCTATGCGGAGATGTCTGACCTTCCTACCCCAATAGAAATTAGAGACATATTAGATGAGTATGTTATTGGGCAGGACGATGCAAAAAAGGCACTATCCGTTGCGGTTTATAATCACTATAAGAGGGTCTATTCAGGAGAATCTTATGATGATGTAGAGTTACAAAAAAGTAATGTTTTAATGCTAGGTCCCACAGGGTCAGGTAAAACTTTACTAGCTCAAACTTTGGCGAGAGTGCTTAATGTCCCTTTTGCAATTTCAGATGCAACTTCTTTAACAGAAGCAGGGTACGTAGGTGAAGACGTAGAGAATATCTTATTAAAATTATTACAAGCGGCTGATTATGATGTTGAAAGAGCTGAAGTAGGAATTATATATATTGATGAGATTGACAAGATTGCACGTAAATCAGAAAATCCTTCTATAACAAGAGATGTTAGTGGTGAAGGTGTACAACAAGCCCTTCTTAAGATGATAGAAGGAACAGTTGCATCAGTTCCGCCACAGGGTGGACGTAAGCATCCACACCAGGAATTTATTCAGTTAGATACGACAAATATTTTGTTTATTTGTGCAGGTGCTTTTGGTGGTATAGAAGAAATCATCGAAAATCGTGTTGGCAAAAAAGCAATGGGATTTGGTGCAGAAATAAAGAGAAAACAAGATAAAGACCTTGGGAAACTTTTAAAAGAATTATCACCAAAGGATCTTTTGAAATATGGCTTAATTCCAGAATTTATCGGGCGTGTGCCAGTAGTGGTCTCATTAACCAGTTTAGATGAAGAGGCGCTTTCAGAGATTTTAACAACCCCTAAGAATGCCCTTGCGAAGCAGTATACAAGGCTTTTTGAAATGGATGATGTAATTCTTGAGTTTGATGAGGAAGCCATTAGACAAGTAGCTAAGATGGCCATTGAACTAGAAACAGGGGCAAGGGGACTTAGATCAATTATAGAGACCCAGATGCGTGATATCATGTATGAGATTCCATCAACCCCTAATGTTGAAAAGGTTATTATTACCAAAGAAGTTGTACTGGGAACAGCTAAACCGGAGATTATAATTAATGAAAACAAACAACCGATTCCCAAAAAAAGAAAAAGAAAAACTAAGCGGGATATAGAAACAGCTTAGTCTTATAACACAAAATATAACCCCTAACAGATGTTAGGGGTTATATTTTATATTACCCTTATAAAATCTGAAAAAAAGGCAATACTCTAGAGGAGAGATTTTAGGAATTTATAAGGAGGCAGGATATGGAAAAGATGAAAGATCTATTATTTAACTGGATTCCCCTAGTAGCTAGTATGGTTATGATTGTATATTTTGTAACATCTCTAAGTGGGAGAAAAAAAGGAAAGAAAACCATCGTCATAGATGACACAAAAGAACAACAAAAATTAAATAGGATGAGAAGTGTGTTTTTAACAACGCCACTTTCGGAAGTTACAAGACCAGGGTCTTTTGTAGAGATTATAGGGCAAGATAGAGGGTTACTGGCATTGAAGGCGGCTCTTTGTGGACCTAACCCACAGCATGTGATTATATATGGAGAGCCTGGTATTGGTAAGACAGCGGCAGCGAGAGTGGCCTTAGATGTGGCCAAGGAAAGATACAAGTCTCCTTTCAAAGCAGAAGCTAAGTTCGTTGAAATTGACGCTACTACCCTTAGGTTTGATGAAAAAGGAGTAGCTGACCCCTTGATTGGTTCAGTTCATGACCCCATTTACCAAGGGGCCGGGGCTTATGGTAGTGCAGGGATTCCACAGCCTAAGATGGGGGCTGTTACTAAAGCCCATGGTGGTGTGTTGTTTATTGATGAAATAGGAGAACTCCATTCACTGCAAATGAACAAGCTTCTTAAGGTTTTGGAGGATAGGAAGGTGTTTTTAGAAAGTGCTTATTATTCTTCAGAAAATGAAAATATTCCCCGCTATATTCATGATATTTTTGAAAATGGATTACCGGCGGACTTTAGATTAGTAGGAGCCACCACCCGTAATCCAACGGAAATAACCCCGGCCCTTAGATCTAGGTGTATGGAAATATTCTTTGACGCCTTAGGCCAAGAAGATATAAAGAAGATTGCTACAAATGCGGCAAAAAAAGCGGCAATTGGATATGAAGAAGGTGTCATTGAAGTGGTGTCTAGCTATGCTACAAATGGCAGAGATGCTGTGAATATGATTCAAACAGCAGGAAGTATAGCCGAAATAGATAATAGATCACATATTACCCTTAAAGATATGGAGTGGGTAATTGAAACAGGTCAATATTCTCCACGGTTAAGCCAGAGAGTAATACCAGAAGCTAGAATAGGAATTGTTAATGGCCTTGCAGTTCATGGCATACGGACGGGCTCACTTCTTGGGATAGAAGCAGCTGTAGAGCGTGCCCTTTCTAAAGGGGGTAAACTAACCATTACGGGCATCATTGAACAAGAGGAAATTCATAGTAACAGTGGAAGTAGTAAGCGTACAAGTACAGCAAGAGGATCAGTAGATAATGCCTTAACATTAATTGAAAGATTGTTAGATATGGACACTAGAGATTATAACATTCACATTAACTATCCAGGAGGGATTCCAGTAGATGGGCCTTCGGCAGGAATAGCTATTTTTATAGCATTATATTCGGCTATTTTGGCGGAACCTATTTCAAGTGAGATAGCTATGACGGGAGAGGTGAGTGTGCTTGGCAAAATCTACCCTGTGGGCGGTGTTTATGCTAAAATTATAGCGGCCAAAGTAAGTGGCGTAAAAAAAGTAATCATACCCATAGATAACAACCAGTTTACATTTTCAGATATGGGAATAGAGATTATACCAGTTTCTAATATAGAAGAAGTAATACAACATGTTTTTGAAAAAGATATGGAAAAAGTTAGGCTAATAGCACAAGAGCTTTTGAACGCTTAGAAGGTTGTTTGAGTATAAGGCAGCCTTTTCATATTATATTTATTCGAAATCCTTCGTTAGACTTTTAATAGAAGGCAGAATGTTGTAGAATGTAAGGAACAGAGAGAAAAAGGCATATAAACGAGATATAGAAAGATATGAAGAGGTGAAGAATGATAGAAAATAAAAGAATACAAATCCCCATGTTAGCAACTAGAGGGATAACGGTATTTCCTAATATGATCATACATTTTGACGTTGGAAGAAAAAATTCAATACAAGCTATCGAAAAAGCAATGATTGGTGATGAAAAGATACTATTAGTATCACAAAAGGATGCCAAAATAGAGAAACCAGAGATTGAAGATTTATATGATTTTGGTACGGTTGCTAGTATTAAGCAAGTCCTAAAGCTATCAGAATCGACAGTTAGGATATTGGTAGAAGGTGAAAGTAGGGCTAAGATTGTTTCTTTTGAAGAAGAAGAAGAAGAGTATTTTTTAGTCCAAGCCCATGTTTATACAGAAGAAGATGAAGAACCATCTAAATCAACCAGTGCTTTACTTAGAACTGCTGGTGAATTATTTGAGGAATATTCTAAACTAAACTCTCGGGTTACAACGGAGATGATCTACAATATCCTCTCTATTGAATCACCAGGTTCAATGGCAGATTTAATGATTGCTAACATACCCCTGGATGTAGAGAAGAAACAATTAATATTAGGAATATTAGACCAGGATGAAAGATTATATAAAACTGTAGAAATTCTTCAAGGTGAGGTAGAAATCCTTTCTATCCAGAAAGAGATTACCAGTAGGGTGCGCAAAAATATAGATAAAAATCAAAAAGAGTTTTACCTTAGAGAGCAGCTTAAAATTATTCAAGACGAGCTAGGAGAAAAAGATGGTATTAAAGGTGAGATAAAAACGTATAAAGAGCGTCTTGAAAAAATGAACCCACCTGAAGAAGTACGTAACAAGGTAGAAAAAGAAATGGATCGCCTGTTGAAAGTTTCTCCAGCTTCACCAGAGAGTGGTGTTATTCGTACATATATTGATACTGTACTAGAATTACCATGGGAAGAAGCAACCAAAGAAAATGATGATATGAAACTGGCGGAAAAGATATTAAATGAAGATCACTATGGGCTAAAGAAGATCAAAGAGAGGATTTTAGAATATTTAGCAGTCCGGGTGTTGGCACCTCAAGTAGCAAGTCCTATTTTATGTTTAGTAGGTCCGCCAGGGGTTGGTAAAACATCTATAGGAAGTTCAATTGCAAGGGCTACAGGCCGTAACTATGTGCGGTTGTCTTTAGGTGGGGTTAGAGACGAAGCAGAGATTAGAGGGCATCGTAGAACCTATATTGGTTCAATGCCAGGTCGATTTATACAATCACTGGCTCAAGCCAAATCTAATAATCCATTAATGCTATTAGACGAAGTGGATAAAATGAGTAATGATTTTAGAGGAGATCCATCCTCAGCACTTTTAGAAGTTTTAGATAGCGAACAAAACCATACATTCCGAGACCATTATTTAGAAGTTCCAGTGGATCTATCTAAAGTGCTTTTTATTGCCACAGCAAATAGTATTAATAATATTCCTAGGCCTTTACTAGATCGTATGGAAGTTATAGAAGTAAGTAGTTATACAGAACCGGAAAAAGTAGAAATTGCCAAGCAATATTTAATACCAAAACAATTAGAAAAGCATGGCATGAAAAAAACACAACTAAAGATTAGTGACCAAATGCTCCAAGTGATTATACAAGGCTACACCAAGGAATCAGGTGTAAGGAAACTTGAGCGTATTATAGCTTCTTTATGTAGAAAAGTTGCTAAAAGACTAATAGAGACAAAAAGAAAGACATTTACAGCTAACAAGAAAAATATAGAAGAGTTATTAGGGATACCAAGATATCACTATGAAGGAAAAAATATAGAGCCGCAGATTGGTGTTGTAAGGGGCCTAGCTTGGACATCAGTTGGTGGTGATACATTATCTGTGGAAGTTAATATAATGAAGGGGACGGGAAAACTACAGCTTACAGGCCAGCTTGGTGATGTTATGAAAGAGTCAGCTAGGGCAGCCATGAGTTATATTCGTTCACAAGCATCGGAACTGGGGGTTGATCCAGATTTCTATAAAAAGACAGATGTCCATATTCACATTCCAGAAGGTGCTGTTCCGAAAGATGGTCCTTCAGCAGGTATTACAATGGCAGCGGCTATGATCTCTGATTTGATGCAAAAACCTATTCGTCATGATATTGCAATGACAGGGGAAATAACCTTAAGGGGTAGAGTACTGCCTATTGGAGGACTCAGGGAGAAGCTTTTGGCGGCAAAAAGAGCAGGAATAGTTAAGGTTATTGTGCCAGATGAAAACCAAAAGGATGTTACGGAATTAGAAGAAAACGTAACAGAAGGAATTGAGATAGTATACGCAAAGGATATGACCACAGTACTAGAGCATATTTTTGCTTAGATAAACATGGAGGGGAAATATGAATGTTAATGAAGTACGCTTAGAAATGACAGCAGGAAAAGTATCTCAGTTTCCAGATCATGGATTACCAGAGATTGCTTTTGCAGGAAAATCTAATGTCGGAAAGTCATCGCTTTTGAATGTTTTGATTAACAGAAGAGCTTTAGCAAGGACCAGTGGACAACCTGGTAAGACCCAAACAATAAATTTCTATAACGTAGAAGAGGAAGTTTTATTTGTGGATTTGCCAGGATATGGCTATGCTAAAGTAGCTAAAACAAGAAGAGATCAATGGGGCAAACTAATAGAAGACTACTTAATTAATAGGAAAGAAATCGTTCAAGTGGTGCTTTTAGTAGATATAAGACATGAGGCAAGTGAAAATGATATTATGATGTATGATTGGATTCACCACTATCATGAAAACGTAATTGTAGTAGCTACCAAGGCTGACAAGCTTAAAAGAAGTCAATTACAAAAGCATGTAGCAATGATAAGAAAGGGTTTAAATATGCGAGAGCATGAAATTCTTATTCCTTTCTCAGCAAAAACCAAGCAAGGTAGGGAGGAAATTTGGGAGGCATTTCAAAATGTCTATCAATAAGGAGAAGGATATCTACTTAAAGGATGGGCGACTTGATCTATCTATTTTAAATGAAGAGATGACTAAGATACTTTCAGAGGGGGCAGACCTGGAAGAGTATAATAGTATACTAGATGATCTAGAGTCTATGGAACTAAAAGATGAGGATATATCAACGACGCTACAAGAAATGGCTATGATATTCGAACAAGAAGACGAGTACAAAAAAGCTTTCAACAAAGAAAGACTGGAACGAGAAAAGAAAGAATTAGAATAAAATGATTGACAATAATAACACCATATGGTATTATTATATTCGTTGTGAGAGGTGAGTTCACACGAATATGCGCGAATGGCTCAGTGGTAGAGCATCGCCTTGCCAAGGCGAGGGTCGCGGGTTCGAATCCCGTTTCGCGCTTCATATTTCGGGGTGTAGCTCAGTTTGGCTAGAGCGCTTGGTTTGGGACCAAGAAGCCGCAGGTTCGAGTCCTGTCACCCCGACTATAAAGCAAAATAATAACCCTTATTACATTTATTAGAATGTAGTAAGGGTTATTATTTTGCTAACAATCCTAAAATTTCACCATACAATGTCGTAGCATTAGTACGCCAATTCTTGCAAAGCTCATTGGCTTGTTTTTTTGAAGCAACATTTACCTTAAGCTCTATAAGAGTAGAGTCATTTTCATTAACTTGGCAATGGACAATGTATTCATTTTCTTTTTGTGAAGAGTATTCAGCCGTAACTTCCATTTCATTTCGAAGTGTACGCCAATTGTGTTCAATAAAGGAATCTAATTCTTCCCTAGTACTAAGAGAAATCCTAGATTCGAAAAAGCCTAATGTTTCTAGCCCCTTATCAGTAATAGAAAACCATGATATATGTGACTCTCTTTCTTGGATAACAAATCCCGCATCAACCATCTCATTTAAATACTGTTGCAATGAGAAATAGTCTGTGTAAGCTCTTTCTAAAATTGTTTGAGTAATTTGTGAAAGAGATAGAGGCATTTTGACTTTTGCTAGTAGATATAATACAACTAGTTTATTTACGGTTAGATCGTTCGTTGACTGTAACACCAAAATACCTCCTAGATAATATAATTACCTTAATTGTATATTAAAAATGATATTAGTGCAAATAAGTTTCTGCTTTTCTAGACCTAATCTGTTCACAGATCGCCATAATTAATCGCCAATCTTCCTGACAAGTTATTTTTCTAGCCGTATTAATAAAATCCATTCTAAGTTTTTGGCTATACTCAACCTTTAAACGTTCGACTTCCACATCATCTGTCACTGTAGAGATATGAATTAAAAAGTCTTTTGCCCGGCTTGAGGATAAAAAAGGTAAATAGGGTTGCAGTATGTCTAAAGTTTCTTGTAACTGTTCATACTGCTTTTGAAAAGGGTTATTTTTGACACTTTCCATATAAGTCAAAGCAGATTCTAAATTTATAAATCTGATATTGCCAATATTAGAGTAGTCAAATCCTTGAAGTGTCTTGTGGAAATCATTCAAATGGTTATAAAGTTCCTTAGATGATAATACCTGTTGCATATAAGCACCTGCTTTCCTTAAGATATACTTAGTATTTGCCAGATGCACTTAAAATAGACTTGTAATAACTAGATATTAAAATCTAAAAACACACTCTTAGTATCAGTGTAATAAAACTTAAGCTCGTGTAATGCACGAGTAGCCGCAATGTATAACAACTTTTTATCAAGCAGGCTAGAATAATTGGTTTTTGAAACATTATAAACTAAAATAGCATCAAACTCTAACCCTTTTGCCATATAAGCTGGAATAACGAGAAGTTGTATATCTTTATCAATGTATTCTTCTAAACTTTTTTGTACATTTTTAGATTCCTGCTGGGTTTTGCAGATAACACAAATTGAGTTATAACCCTGCTTGTGATAATCAGTAATATCTGTGGCCATAAGTTGATAAAGATGCTGCATGCTTTCACTTCGGACTACTTTAGGTTCCGAACCATGCCTAATAAAAGATAAGGAGCCTTTACTATAATTCTTAATTATTTTTTGTGAGAATAAACTTATTTCATAGGAAGAACGATATCCTTTGTTTAAAGAAAGCTTCACGGACTTTTCCTTATTAAGAATACCCGTAATATCTGTGTAGATAGATTCTAGACCTTCTTTTTCTAAAGTTTGATTAAAATCGCCTAAAACTGTAAAACTAGCATGACCAAACAATAGTTTAAAGATTTCGTATTGAAGAGGATAATAATCCTGCGCCTCATCAATAACCAAATGTCTAATATTAGTAAATGAGTCATTACCCTCAAGCTTTAGTTTTAGATATAAAATGCCCATAGAATCTTCATAACTTATATAACCATGGCGAAATTCTTTCCCGGTTTCTTTAATAATTTGTTCTATATTATTAGGAAGTTTTAGGCCCTTTCCTAAAGAAAGTAATAAATCAGGATCCTTAAAGAGAAGTTTATAGAGACTAAAGTAGTCAATTTTAGAAAACGCTTTAATTTGTTTTATCCGAATTTTTATTTCATGGTTAGCAAGGGTATTGGTATACGCCTCTAGGTTAAAACTATGATTATTGACGTGTTCAACCACCTGTCTAATTTTATCTAAGCGATGGATTTTCAGATCTTCCATATTTCTAACAAGAATATTTTCCATACGATTTAGTTGTCTGGAAATGGGAAGGTTGGTTTTATCTTTTAATAATTGATTTTTAAGTTCTTCCTTTGTTTTGATTACTTGCCCATCATAGTAGATATCCTGAAAAGGGAGTAGTCTCTTTATATAGTAGTGTATAAAAAGATCTAAGATTTTCTTGAAGGCTAAAGAACCCTTAAACCCTATTGCCTGAACTTTTAACCTTAAATCCTGTTGTTTATGAAGCATTACTAAGGATTCGAGCATTTGTTCTCGTTTTTCAATGGTGAAATCAGTATCTAAGAGATCTCTTGTTATAGCATCTAATGTACTTTGTTCAACGTTTTCCTCCCCAAGAGAAGGTAAGACGTTAGAGATATAGTCACTAAAAACAGTATTAGGAGATATAATCATAATATTTTTGGAAAATAGTTTAGAGTCTAAGCCTTTGTAAAGTAAAAAAGCAATCCTGTGTAAGGCAATAGATGTTTTTCCACTACCGGCAACCCCTTGGACCATTAGTAACTGGCTTCTGGTATCCCTTATAATGAGATCTTGTTCTTTTTGGATTGTTTCAACAATATGTCTCATTTTGGATGATGTATTGTTGCTTAAGACTTGTTGTAAGATATCATCCTTAATTTCAATGCTGCTGTCAAAGAAGTATTTGAGTTTTCCTTTCTCGATACGATACTGTCTTTTCATAGATAAATCCCCTGACAGGATGCCAACTGGAGAAGTATAAGAGCTAGGACCAAGCTCACACTGATAATACATACTAGCAATAGGGGATCGCCAATCATAAACCAAAAAAGACGTATCTTCCATGTTCATTAAACTGTGCAAACCAATATAAAATTTCTCTATGTCATCATAACCATCCTCTTTAAAATCAAATCTTCCAAAATAAGGTGTATCAAGCATGGTGGTATATTTTTTAATTCGCTCAGCGATTCGTTCGTAGTTTTGAGTTTGATAATTTATCTCAGCTAGGTAATTATTAAGCTCTGGAATCTGGTCAAAATCATCAGCGGACTTTGGACCATTTTGCCACATTTCCTTACGAGAGGCAATAAGCTCACTTCGTCTATCCTTTATGCTAGCTTGGTCTTTATCAAGTTCTTTTTGTATAAAATCCAATGTATTATTTAAATAAAGAGTTTCCTTTATTTTCGTTTTTTCATAATTATCCATAGCTCACCCTCTGATTTTTATTATTTTATTATACAAAAAAACACGGATGAAGTAAAGAGTAGGATATGCTAGGAATAGGTGCTTACACATCGTAATCCCATAAAACATATTACAAAGGTATCAAACAACTCTTGAATTTAGTAAAAAATGGTGTATAATGATATGTATTAATATATTAAGGTTTAAGAATATATACAAATAATAGCACGATAATATTTAAATAAGGGGGAATTATAATGAATTGGTTTAGAAACGTTATGTACTCGAGTGGCGCGTATGCTATGAAAATATTAGGAGCAGTACTGCTCTTAGTTGTAGCCTGGGTGGTTGCGAGCATTGTAAAAAAGTTAATTGTAAAGCTTTTGATGAAAACGAATATGGACAAGCACCTAGCAAAGGGGACACAACCATATAGCCTAGAAAAAGGTGAGGAAAGAGTTAATTCAATTGGAAAGATAGTTTATTTATTGGTATTTATTTTATTTTTACCAAGTATTTTTGATCGTTTAGATATGCAATCAGTATCTCATCCGATTGCTAACATGATGAATAACTTATTAGGCTTTATTCCAGATTTAATCGGGGCAGGTGTTGTTTTATTTGCGGGATACTTTTTTGCTAAGGTAATAAGAGATCTAACAAAGACTTTCTTAATGACGGTTAATATTGATAAATACTATAATAGAATAAGCCCTAATACAGTAGAGAAGGTAGAACCTAAGAATCAATATGTATTAGCAGACGTATTATCAAAAATAGTATTTGGTATTGTTCTCATTCCTGTTATAACAGTAGCACTTGAGATACTGAGCATACAAAGCTTAACGCAGCCAATTGTAACCATATTAAACAAAGTGCTTTTAATGATTCCTAATATTTTTGTAGCAATTATTCTCTTAATACTGGGTTATTATATCGCAAAATTTGTGGGACAAATACTTGAATCACTCCTTCAAAAAGCCGGAATTCAAAGTATTTTTAGTTGGGCAGATGAAAAAACAGCTAGTAATATTCCTAGATTTGATATTGCTAAAATAGTAAGTGGTCTTGTAAAGTTTTTGATTATGCTCTTTATTACAGTTGAAGCACTAAGTGTTCTTAACCTAACGGTCCTAAACAATATTGGATATGCAATTATAGGCTACACACCATTATTCATTAGTGGGGTTTTAATTATTGGAATAGGCATATTTGCCGGATACTTTGTAGAGGGTCTAATTAAAAGATATGCCAATAGTCCTTTCTCAGCGCTAATAGCAAAATATATTATAATCGTATTTGCTATCTTTATGACATTAGAGCAGATTAAGTTTGCATCTACTATTGTCAACCTAGCCTTCTTATTAGTACTTGGTGGCCTCTCAGTTGCCTTTGCTCTTGCTTTTGGATTAGGTGGTCGTGACTTTGCAAGCCGCCAACTTGAAAAAATCGAAAAGAAAATAGAGGAAGAAGACAATAAAACAATTTAATGGCGGTATAAAAAAGCAGCAATCTAACAATAGATTGCTGCTTTTTTAAATGTCCTGACAAGGCTGATTAATTGACTTGCCTCTTGCAGGTAGGTATAATTATAGAGGTATATTATTTTTCAGACAAAGGATGGAACTTATATGATAAAACTCTTAGGTTATTTAAAAGATTTCAAAAAAGAACTAATACTAGGGCCCCTTTTTAAATTGACAGAAGCAATTCTAGAGCTTATTTTGCCCTTGGTAATGGTAAAAATTATTGATATAGGCGTGAAAAACCTGGATTCAGCTTATGTTTTAAGAATGGGAGGCCTTATGCTCTTATTGGGCCTTGTAGGATTTGCCTGCTCACTGACTTGTCAGAGATATGCAGCAATAGCCTCTCAAGGTGGCGGGACAACCATTAGAAACGCTGTGTTTAGGCATATTAATACTTTTTCCCATGCAGAAGTGGATAAGTTTGGAACCCCTTCACTTATAACACGAATAACCAACGACGTAAACCAGTTACAACTTGCTATTGCTATGTTTATTAGGTTGGTTATTAGGGCGCCATTTTTAGTTATTGGCTCAGTTGTTATGGCCATGGTATTAGATCTTAAGTTATCTCTTATATTTATTGTAGCAACACCAATTATTTTACTAATCTTATATTTTGTAATGAGCCGGTCGGTGCCTTTTTTTCGTATTATTCAAAAGAAGTTAGATAGAATATCTCTTATCACAAGAGAAAACCTAGGGGGAACAAGGGTCATCCGTGCCTTTTCAAAACAGGAGATGGAAAAAGAAAGATTTCATCAGGCTACTAGTGATCATACCAACACAGCTATTAGAGTTGGGAAGATTAGTGCCCTGTTAAATCCATTAACCTATGCAACCATAAACCTAGCTATTGTTGCAATTATTTGGTTTGGTGGTAAGCGTGTAGATGTAGGCGGAATGACCCAGGGGCAGGTTGTTGCCTATGTAAATTATATGACTCAGATTCTACTTGCATTGGTTATTGTCGCTAACCTGGTTGTTATTTTCAATAAAGCCGGTGCATCGGCAGCAAGGGTAAATGAAATATTAGACATAGAGTCCACTATTGTTGGCGGGATTAGGGCTAAGAATGAAAGAGTAGTGGAACAAGGGATTGCCAAAATAGCGTTTGAAAACGTATCATTTTCATATGGTGATGCTAAGTATGCAATCCAGGATATTAATATAACAATAGATAAAGGTGAAACTGTGGGGATTATAGGTGCAACAGGATCAGGGAAATCAACCCTTATTAATTTGATCCCACGTCTTTATGATATATCAGAAGGAAGGGTACTGGTAGATGGGAAAGATGTAAAAGATTATAGCCTTAGTGATTTAAGGCATAAAATAGGTGTTGTACCCCAAAGAGCTGTCCTCTTTAGCGGATCAGTGGATGAAAACATTCGCTGGGGGGGCCAAGCTGCTTCTGCAGAGGATATAAAAAGGGCCCTAGATATTGCTCAGGCATCAGACTTTGTGGGTGGACTGGCTCAAAAAGGTGATACTATGATAAGCCAAGGGGGGCAAAATTTATCTGGTGGTCAAAGACAAAGACTAACCATTGCCAGAGCCTTAGTTGGGAGACCAGACGTCCTTATATTAGATGATAGCGCTAGTGCGCTTGACTTTACAACAGATGCCGCCCTAAGGAAAGCCATTAAAGAAGAGACGGGAGAAAGTACAGTAATTATTGTTTCTCAAAGGGTAAGCACTATAATGGGGGCAGATAAAATCATTGTTATGGATAATGGCTTAATCAAAGGGATTGGAACTCACCTAGAGCTTCTTGAAAACAGTGATGTTTATAAAGAGATATGTCAATCCCAGCTTAATAAAGACGAGGTGAAAAACAATGCGTAAAAAGGTTCTTTTAAGATTATTAGAGTATACAAAACCATATAGGCTCTACCTTATAGGTGCCCTAATTAGTGCCATAGCAAGTGTTGTCTTTAAAATGTTTGGTCCTGTGCTTATAGGTAAGGGCATTGACTTTATTGTAGGGCCAGGCCAAGTTAATTATCAAGGTATCCTCAAAGTGCTAATTACCCTTGCTGGTGTAATTCTTATGAGTGGTATATTCCAGTGGACCTTAACATTATTTACAAATAAGATTACCTATAGCACGGTAAAAGATATTAGAATAGCTGCATTTAACAAACTCAACAAGGTGCCTTTGAATTATATTGATACCACAGCCCATGGGGATGTTATTAGCCGAGTTGTAAATGATGTAGATACCATATCAGATGGACTACTTAGGGGAGCTACAGAGCTAATTACAGGCGTCGTAACCATTGTTGGAACACTGTTTTTTATGCTATCAATAAATCCTTTAATTACCATTATTGTTGTGGTCTTAACCCCCTTATCATTTTTTGTGGCATCATTTATTTCTAAGAAGTCTCATCACTTATTTACAGAGCAATCATCCACCCAAGGAGAACTAGGTGGTTATATTGAAGAAATGATTGGTAACCAGAAGATTGTTAAGACATTTAGCTATGAAGAAAGAGCCCAAAATCAATTTGAGGAAATAAACCAGCGGCTCTACGAGGTTGGGGTAGAAGCGCAGTTTTATTCATCTATTACAAGACCTGCAGCGAGGTTTGTTAATAGTGTTGTGTATGCAACAGTGGGCATCGTTGGGGCAGTAAGTGCAATCAGTGGAAGACTATCAGTCGGACAACTATCCTCTTTTCTAATCTATGCCAACCAGTACACAACACCCTTTAGTGAAATTACAGGTGTCATAACTGAAATGCAATCAGCCATTGCATCAGCTGAAAGGATATTTAGAGTCCTAGATGAAGAAGATGAAATTCAAGATGATCCGGCTGCACTAGAGTTAGAAACTTGCACGGGAAAAATAGACATTGAAAATGTTTCTTTCTCCTATGTGCCTGAAATAAAATTAATTCAAAACTTAAACCTATCCGTCAAACCAGGATCTAAAATAGCAATTGTGGGACCAACAGGTTGTGGTAAAACGACCTTTATTAACCTACTAATGAGATTTTACGATGTAAATGAAGGAACCATAAAAATAGACGGCGTAGACATAAATAAATTAAAGCGTAATAATCTAAGAAGTATGTACGGAATGGTTCTTCAAGAAACATGGCTATACTCAGCCACTGTAAGAGATAACATTGCCTATGGAAAACCAGAAGCCAGCGATGAAGAAATTGTAGCAGCGGCTAAACTAGCCAGATGCCACGGATTTATCAAAAGGCTTCCAGATGGTTACGACACCATGATTTCCGAAGATGGAAGCAATATATCCCACGGCCAAAAACAACTCCTATGTATTGCTAGAATAATGCTAGTCCAGCCACCTATGCTTATTCTAGACGAGGCCACAAGTAGTATCGACACCATGACAGAAAAACGTGTCCAAGAGGCTTTCAACACCCTTATGGAGGGCCGTACCAGTTTTGTCGTTGCCCACAGACTATCAACCATCCAAGGGGCCGATGAAATCCTCGTCATGGACAAAGGCAATATCATCGAGCAAGGGACCCACGCCCAATTACTGGCTAAGGGCGGTTTCTACCACAATCTCTACAATAGCCAATTCGCTCATAATAGTTAGGTGGGGGTGAAGAGCGAGCTGGTGTGGGGGACCTATGGTACGCTTGTGTGGTAGGGATTTTGTAAAGTACTAATGCTCACAATGGAGGTGATTACCTAAAAGTCAAAACTCGCTGTCGCTCAAACAGTTGACTTTTTTAACGGTAATCACCTCCATTCTTCGCAAAGTACTTTAACAAAATCCCTACAACCACCGCTTAACCATAGGCCCCCCCACACCAGCTTCGCACTGAATCCCTGTGTTGCCACAGTAGCTTCACACCGAATCCTCGTGCCGCCACATCCATACAATCACCTAAGAATCAAACAGAGGGTTGTCCCGTGAGAGAGCAAAATCTGGGGCTGGTTGCCAACAAGCGAAGGCTTATAAGAATTTCGTAAAAGTACATTGGGGTGGATAGACTTAATTTGCGTAAAAAAAGCCAACTGTCTGAGCGGCAGCGAGTTTTGGCTTTTAGCAAATTAAGACTAGACGCCCCAATAGTACTTTAGAAATTATTATACCCTGAGCGGTTGGCAACCAGCCCCAGATTTTGCGGACCCCCCAACAAATCTAATCGATAGAAACAGCCCCCTCATCGATTAAAATGGCATCCAGCTCAGTCTCCCAATCAATATACATTTGGTCTGACATTTCAGGATTATTGGTGGAATTGTTCATAGGATCAGTTAGTATGTAGTCGTCTACATTGCTGTCGTTATTAGTCATATTATTTTCCAGCATATTAACGGTTTCTTCAGGAAGTGCAAGAGCATCCTTGATTGTATCCATTAAAAATGCTGCTGTTTCCTTAGCCTGGGAAAACTCTGAGATATCAAGAGATTGGGTTTTGGTTACCTGTTCATTAATGTAAGCCATAGTAGGTTCGAATAATGGGTACATTAGTTTAGCATCTTCACTCATGTTGCGTAATTCAACAGACTTAATGGCGTTCTTGTGGATTGAAACAGCAACGTTAAATTCCGCGTTATCGAGAGATATTTCTGCTACATAAAGACCATCATTAAATCCCTGGTCAGGTGAAAAGGTAGCTTTGGTGGCTGTTAGTTTAGAGATGAAAAACACAACCATTATAATAGCAAATATCGTTACAATAACCGGAATCCATAAGTCTTTTAACTTAAAAACCATAAACTTTGGTTTAGACATGGGAATCCCTCCTTAAAAAATAATATTTATAATAATATATATGGACAATCACGAAGAATATACCATTATACAGAAAGATATTATTAAATGTGCAAGGAGCAAGATTCTATTTAAAAATGGAAATATGTGTTATAATTAATAAAACATTCTGCTTATATAACAATTGGATACATTAAGGTGTGGAAGTGGGTGAAAGAAAGTTGGGGATCATGTTGTTACCACTAGAAAGAAGACGGAAAATTATAGAAGAGCTAGCTGTTTATAAATCTGTTAAGGTAGTTGATTTAAGCAAGGAATTTGGCGTCACTGAAGAAACAATACGGAGGGATTTAGAAAAACTTGAGCAAGAAGGCACACTAATGCGTACATATGGTGGAGCGGTATTAACCAAAAGGACCAGTGAAGAATTGCCCCTCAGTACCCGGTTAAGGGCTAATATGCAAGGTAAGAAAATCATGGGGCAAATAATTAGTAACCTGATTGAAGATGGTGATGTAATCATGATGGGGACTGGCACGACAAGTCTTGAGTTTGCAAGAAAGATAAGCCTTTTTCATAATATAACAGTTATTACGAATTCCTTAGGCGTTATATCAGAAATTGTACAAAATGATGGCATTAGGGTGATTTCTGTAGGTGGGACATTAATTAGAAAAAATCTAGCTTTTGTTGGACCACCAGCAATGCAAACGATAAATAACTACTATACAGATAAAGTAATACTATCTTGCAAGGGGATTGATATAGACAAAGGTATAATGGAATCAAGTGAAATAGAAGCAGATATAAAAAGGGCTATGGTTAAAGCAGGTAAAACAATAATTCTAGCTGTAGACCATACAAAATTTAGTTCTCTTTCCATGGTTAAGTTATTTGATTTCACAGACATAGATATTGTTGTTACAGATGTTGAACCATCCAAAGAATGGATGACGTTTTTTGAAAAAATGAATATAAAATGTTTTTACCAAATATAAGCGGCATTATAAAATGCTACACTACATTTAAATTTGAAAAAGTCGTATAATAGGAAGACTAAGAATAAATAAAACCTAAAGGAGCATATTATGAATACAACAATAACACAGATGATTGATCATACAATTTTAAAAGCAGATGCAAGTGAAGAAGAGGTAAAAATACTTTGCAACGAAGCAAAAAAGTATCAGTTTGCAACAGTTTGTATTAATCCTTGTTACATTCCACAAGCCTTTCATATATTAGAAGGGACGGAGGTGGGTATTACCACAGTAGTAGGATTCCCATTAGGAAATATGACTTCAATGGCTAAGGCCTATGAAGCCAAAGAAGCAGTAGAATTAGGGGCAACAGAAGTTGATATGGTAATTAATATAGGTGCCCTAAAAGACGAAAAGCATGACTATATCCGTCATGAAATAGAAGCTGTTGTAAGGGCAGCGAAGGATATAAACAAAGACACTATTATTAAAGTAATTCTAGAGACGTGTCTGCTAAGTAAGGATGAAATCGTAAAAGCCTGTGAGCTAGCAGTTGAGGCTGGAGCAGATTTTGTAAAAACATCTACAGGTTTTAGCACAGGTGGGGCGACGGTGGAAGACATTGCCCTTATGAGAAAAACAGTTGGACCAGATATAGGTGTTAAAGCTTCAGGAGGTATTAGGACCTATAAAGATGCCAAAGCAATGGTTGAAGCGGGAGCGACAAGAATAGGGGCCAGTGCGTCAAAAGTAATTGCAACAGAGGAGTTGCTGAACGTTTAGTTAAGAATCTAAAAAAACGTTCGAAAACCTCTTGACCCAATGCAAAAAGTTATGTATTATAATGATAGATTACATAACAACTTGCAAGTAAACATAAGGGGGAGAATAATGGAGTTTTTTAAGCTTAAAGAAAACAATACAGATGTGAAAACCGAAATATTGGCAGGTATTACAACGTTTATGACAATGGCCTACATCCTAGCAGTAAATCCAGATATTTTATCA
>CAZLPH010000028.1:0-18311 GCA_964561345.1 uncultured Candidatus Epulonipiscium sp. | reverse complement strand
GGGCTCATAACCCGGAGGTCAGAGGTTCAAATCCTCTCTCCGCAATTGTTTTACTCAATATGCCCCGATAGCTCAGTCGGTAGAGCAAAGGATTGAAAATCCTTGTGTCGCTGGTTCGATTCCGGCTCGGGGCATGTTTTTTATTGAGGATCACTAGCTCAGTTGGTAGAGCACTGGACTTTTAATCCAGTTGTCCCGGGTTCGAGCCCCGGGTGGTTCATTACTAAAGGTTATACCTACGACTTCCGTAGGTATAACCTTTTTTTGATACTTAAATATGGAACGTAGAAATGAGGCTTAGAAATGAAAGCACCCTTATATAATCGGCTAATAAAATACAGTAAAGATATTACGTCTTTCCACATGCCAGGACATAAATCTGCTAATATATTAAAGATGGATAAGATTCCCTTCCTCAATTTAGATGTTACAGAAGTACCAGGACTTGATAACCTTTATAAAGCAGAGGGAATAATTCTTGAAGCAGAAAAAGAAATGGCCAAACAATATGGTGCTAAAGATAGCATATTTCTAACCAACGGATCAACAGCAGGAATTGTGGCATCAATCCTTACGGTATGTCGTCCAGGGGATTCTTTAATTGTTGCTAGAAATGCCCATCATAGTGTATGGAGTGGTCTTATCCTAGCTGGTATACAGCCTATTTACATTAATCCATCTTATAACCAAGAATATAATATCCTAGGTGGCATCTGTCCAATTGAATTAGAAGAGGTATTAAAAGATCATCCAGAAACAAAGGGTGTTATAATGGTTAGTCCAACATATGAAGGCTTAGTATCAGATATTAAGGGTATTGCTAAAGTTGTCCATTTTCATAATAAACTACTTATTGTTGATGAAGCTCATGGTGCACACTTTGTGTGGGATCAGGCATTCCCGGAAAGTGCTATAAGCCAGGGTGCAGACCTTATTATACACAGCATGCATAAAACATTGCCAACTTTAACCCAAAGTGCCCTGGTTCATTTAGGGAGTCATAGGGTGGACAAGGAAGACTTCATTAAACACTTGCAAATGGTACAAACAAGTAGCCCTTCTTATATTATGATGGGCATGATGGATCACACAAGAGCCCAGATGAAAAATCAACCAACCCTATGGGGAAATTATGTTCATGCTCTTTCAAAAATAAGAAGTCATCTAGAAAAGATGGAAAATTTAGTGCTACTATCAAAAAATATTTGTAACCAATCCAATATTTACGACCTAGATGAAAGTAAACTTACTATTTTTACTCATAATGCCGATATTAGTGGTATAGGGCTAGGTAGGTTGCTAAGAACTAAATATAAGATTCAAGTAGAAGTGGAAGCAGAAGAGTACATTATTGCTATGTCAACAATTGCAGATGATATAAATGATTTGGAAAAACTGTCTAAAGCCTTACTTGAAATTGATTCGAACTTAAAAAGTAACCCAATAAAGAAAAGATATTATAAAGAATTAAGCATACAAAATGAAAAAAATATACTGCCTAGGGATGTCTATTTTGGAGAGAAAGAAGAGATCTTAATAGAAAAGAGTCTGGGAAGAATAAGTGGGGCTAATATTATGTTATATCCACCAGGGATTCCCCTTGTATGTATTGGTGAAGTGTTTTCAAAACAAGCCATAGATCAGATAAAAGGACTATCAAGTCAGATACTTGGTATAATAAATACAAACAATCAACTTAAGGTTTTAGTATCTAGCGAAGGAGCCAGCCATGAAGGGTAAGTTATTTATAATTGAGGGTGTAGATGGAAGCGGTAAGGAAACACAGACAAAAAGATTATATGAAAGATTAAAAAGTGACCATACTAATATAAAAAAAGTAGAATATCCTAATTATAAAAACGATTCCTCTGCCTTAGTAAAAATGTACCTTAATGGTGATTTTGGCAAAAATCCTGATGATGTAGATCCCTATGTATCTTCTAGCTTTTATGCAGTAGACCGTTATGCCTCATATAAAACAGAGTGGGAAGACTTTTATATAAACGGTGGCATTGTACTAGCAGATCGTTACACGAGTTCTAATATGATTCATCAGGCCTCTAAGATAGAAGATGAAAAAGAACAAAAGAAATTCTTAGAGTGGTTAGAAAATCTAGAATTTGATATGTACGCCTTGCCAAGGCCAACAAAGGTGATTTTTCTTGATATGCCACCAGACTATAGCAGGCAACTAATGAAAGATAGGGATAACAAGATTACAGGTGAATCAAAAAAAGATATACATGAGAGTAACTTTGAATACCTTAAAAAGTCTTATGATAATGCCATGAATGTGGTTAAAACATATAAATGGTCCATTATTAATTGCGTAGAAGATGGTAAAATACTTAGTATCGATGATATTCATGAGAAGATATATAAAGAGGTTAAAAGTGACTTATAGAAAGATGTTTGAAATATAAGTTTTATGTACTATAATAGAAGAAAGAGTTGGGAGGTAGAAAATGAGTGATATGCAAATTAACAGCATAAAAATGCCGGAACTAAAAAACTTGAAGCCAATAGAAGATAAAAAGATAGAAAAAGACTTTAAGTTTACATTACTTAGTAAAATAGAAGAAAGTGACCTTCAAGAAAAATTAGGTATGATGATTGAAGAGATATCAGCCCAAGGTAATAAAATTTCTGAACACATGGATATTAGAGATATGAAGCAATATAGGATGATGATCTCTGATTTTATGAATGAGGTCGTGACACATTCACATGAATTTTCAAGAGAAAACTTTCTAGACAAAAGGGGTCGCCATAGGGTATATGGCATTATAAAAAAAGTTAATAATACCGTAGATGAGCTTGCCCAGGAACTTCTTAAGGGTGAGAAGAATCATTTATCTATCTTAAAAAAGGTGGATGAAATAAAAGGATTAATATTAGATATAACAACTTAAAACGTTCGTGCCATGCACGGACGTTTTTTATTGAAATAAGATAACAAGGAGATAATCAAATTATGCGATATGATTATAATAAGATAATGGGCCATACTGATGTCATAGAATACTTTCGAAAGATAATAAAAAGTAATAATATATCACATAGTTATTTACTTGAAGGAAGTGAAGGAATAGGCAAGGAACTCCTGGCAAAGACTTTTGCCAAGGCGCTTTTGTGTGAAGAAAATGATAGGATAGATCCTTGTCACAAGTGTACATCTTGTATTATGATGGAAACAGGTAATAATCCAGACTACTTTGAAGTGTTTTCTAAAAAGGCATCTATAGGTGTAGATGATATAAGGGAGCAAGTCGTAGAAAGAATGGATATAAAGCCTTATCGCAGTAAATATAAAATATTTATTATAGCAGAAGCGGAGCGAATGACGTTGCAAGCTCAGAATGCCCTTTTAAAAACAATAGAAGAGCCACCAGCCTATGGTATTGTCATATTACTGACAAAAAACCCAGCCAAAATTATAAGTACGGTTCATTCCAGGTGTGCTAGAATAAGGGCCTTGCCATTGTCAACTAAAGTAATCCAAGATCATATGCAAAACAATTATGGATTAGAAGAATGGGAGGCAGCCTTGTATGCTGATTTTTCTGGTGGGAGTATTGGCAAGGCTCTGCAAATGGTAGGAGATGGTGGGTTTTGGGACTTAAGACAGAAAGCTATTGATTATATCGTAAGATTAGATAATGTGGACTTAATGGAACTATATGATATGGCGGGAGAAATTGAAAAAGATAGAGAAAATCTCCCGCAAATATTAGATTTTTGGATGATATGGTACCGAGACTTATTACTCTATAAAAAACTTGAAAAAGAGGAGTATATCTTCTATAAGGATTTTAAAAATGTGCTATTGGACAGAGCTAAAAAATTAACTTATAATAGGATTAGTGATAATTTTGATGCAATAATCAAAGCCAAAGAACAAATAGATAAAAATATAAATGTGATGCTGATTATAGAGAACCTATTATTAGATATAAAGGAGAGAAAGAAATGACAACTGTAATTGGGGTAAGATTTCGCCCAGCAGGTAAAGTATACTACTTTGCACCAGATGGTGCAGACTATATTCAAGGACAAAATGTTATTGTAGAAACAGCTAGAGGCGTTGAATGTGGTGAAGTAATTATTGGAAACAAAGAAGTAGCAAATAAAACTGTGGTTCAGCCACTTAAAAAAGTCATCCGCCTTGTAACAAAGGAAGATGAAATAATTATTAAGGCTAATAAAGAAAAAGAGAAAGAAGCCTTTAGGATTTGTAAAGAAAAAATCATTAAACACAACTTAGATATGAAGTTAGTAGATGCGGAATATACATTTGACAATAATAAGGTATTATTTTATTTTACATCTGATGACCGGGTAGATTTTAGAGAACTAGTCAAGGATTTAGCGTCAATTTTCCGTACAAGGATAGAGCTTAGGCAAATAGGTGTAAGAGATGAAACAAAAATGTGTGGGGGTATTGGAATTTGTGGTAGAGAACTTTGCTGTAACAAGTTTTTAAGTGATTTTCAACCTGTATCAATCAAAATGGCCAAAGAACAAAACCTTTCCCTTAATCCAATTAAGATTTCTGGCATTTGTGGCAGGTTAATGTGCTGTTTAAAGTATGAAGAAGAAAGCTACCAAGAAATTAAAGGTCGCCTACCTGAGGTTGGAGATTATGTTATGACATCAGAAGGTCAGGGCCAGATTCTAACAGTTCAACTCCTTCGCGAGCAGCTTAGAGTAGCTGTGGAGAAAACTGAAAAAGGAAGAACAACAAGAGAAGTTATTGTTGTTAAGGCCTCGGAGGTAGAGCTGATAAAACCACAAAGAAAATGTTGCAAAAAGGATGGTCAAAATGAAGCGTGTCATAAAAAGCCGTCCAAATGAAAGAATTGATTTTATACAGCGAAAAGGATATAAGATTATTCAAAATCCCGAGGTGTTTTGCTTCGGGATTGATGCTGTTCTTCTGGCTGATTTTGCAAAAGTAAAAAAGAAGGATCATGTTTTAGATATAGGTACAGGTACTGGCATTATTCCAATCCTTATGTTTGCTAGGTATGAGAATGAACATTACACTGGAATTGATGTACAAGAAGATATGATTGAGATGGCAAACCGCAGTGTAGCGTTAAATAAAATAGAAAATCATCTTAAAATGGTTCATCTTAATGTAAAAGATCTAAAAAAAACCTACTGCGAAAACAGCTTTGATGTGGTAACTTGTAATCCACCTTATATGAAGGGGCAAGCAGGGCTTATAAGTGAGAATGAATCTAAAATGATTGCTAGGCATGAAATAACATGCTCTTTAGAGGATATTATCCAAAATGCTGCTTATGTTCTTAAAGATAGGGGCAAGTTATATATGATTCATAGGCCCCATAGATTAGTTGATATTTTATTTTTAATGCGCCAACACAAGCTTGAACCTAAACGTATGCGAATGATTCATCCCAAAGAAGGTAAAGCGCCTACAATGGTTTTAGTAGAAGGGATTAAATATGCAAAGCCTGAACTTATAGTAGAGCCGGCTTTATATGTTTATAATAATGATGGAAAATATACAGACGAGATATATGATATTTATGGCATGAAAAAGGAGGGGGATTAGTATGGGAGAATACGGCACGTTAACACTTTGTGCAACCCCAATAGGAAACTTAGAAGATATGACCTATAGAGCTGTTCGGGTTATGAAGGAAACAGATATTATTGCAGCAGAAGATACTAGGCATACAAGAAAATTAATGACCCACTTTGATATCCATACACCTTTAGAAAGTTATCATGAACACAATAAGATGACAAAGGGACCAGTCCTTATAGAAAAAATTAGGCAAGGCAAAGATATTGTTTTGGTAACAGATGCAGGAACGCCTGGAATCTCTGATCCGGGAGAAGATATTGTTAAACTAGCCCTTGAAGCAGGTATTAAAGTAACAGCAGTGCCAGGGGCAGTAGCAGGTATCATAGGACTAATTATCTCTGGGCAAAATACAAGAAGGTTTTCTTTTGAAGGATTTTTACCACACGATAAGAAAGAACGCAGTGTGCGCTTAGAGGCTCTTAAGAAGGATACTAACACAATTGTACTCTACGAAGCACCCCATAGGATTAAGAAGACCATAGGCTTGTTGTACAAGGCATTAGGAAGCCGTAGCATAACAATTACAAGAGAATTAACAAAAAGATACGAAGAAGTGGTTAAAATGTCTTTAGAAGATGCTATGTCGTATTTTAATGACAAAGACCCAAAAGGTGAGTATGTCCTAATTATAGAAGGGGCGGACCAGGAAATACTGGATCAGGAACTTGTTAGTAGCTGGGAGAGTATAACCATTGACAATCACATGAGACAATATGTGAGCCAAGGTAATAGTGAAAAGGATGCTATGAAACTTGTGGCTAGGGATAGAGGGGTTTCAAAAAGAGACATATACCAGGAAATTAAAATAAAAAAACCGATCCTTTAATCTTAATGGATCGGTTTTTAAATTTAGCTTATTGTTAGACCAGCAATTCTTGCTAGTTCTATAATTGTTGCTTTGGAAATCTTTTTGCCATTGTAATCAATTAGATCTTCCATACTGCCATTAAAGATATCTGCTGGTTGATATTTTTTGAGTATAATTCTCTCATTGTCTATAAATATCTCTAAAGCATCTTTTTCATTGATGTCTAAGTTTCTGCGAAGTTCAATTGGAAGTACAATTCTTCCTAACTCATCTACTTTTCTAACAATTCCTGTTGATTTCATATAAATCCCCCTTTTAAATTTTAATCAAATGAAGTTGGTTCGACACTAACTTACAAAAATATAATACCATAATTGACAATAAAAGTCAATAGAAAAAGACATATTCTTGAAGTTAATCCCAAAAAAAGGTGGTAAAATATAATAAGCATACAACTTGTACTTATCCCATATATATGATTAAGGATAGAATCATTAAATAGGAGGGGACAAATGTGCTTAATTATTTATGGAGTGCAATGATTATTTTTTCTATTATAATCGCTGCCTTTAATGGTGGAATGGATGCTATAACCCAAAGTGCATTAGAATCTGCTAAAGAAGCAGTGGATCTTGCTTTTCGTATGTCTGGTGTCGTAGCCATGTGGATGGGGATTATGAGAATAGCAGAAAAAGCAGGTGTTATAGGAGGCTTAGCAAGGAGAATGCGGCCTGTTTTAAGATTCTTATTTCCAGATATTCCAGATAATCACCCAGCCCAAAAATACATAGCAACTAACATGATAGCAAATTTTTTGGGCTTAGGATGGGCAGCGACACCGCCAGGTTTAAGGGCAATGGAAGCCCTGCAAACTCTTAATAAAGATAAAGGAAGGGCAAGCCATGCAATGTGTATGTTTTTAATCATAAATATTTCATCTGTTCAAGTTATTTCAATTAATATCATTAGCTATCGTATGCAATATGGATCAGTAAATCCCACAGAGATTATAGGTCCTTCAATACTTGCAACAGCATTTTCGACCCTTGTAGCTATTTTATATGGTAAATTGAAATATAGAAAGGAATATTAAAGATGAGATTGATATTATTATTATCAAGTATAATGATTCCCCTAGTTATAATTAGCATTGTATCATATGGCCTACTTAAGGGGGTAAATGTTTATGATGCCTTTGCAGAAGGTGCTGAAGATGGTTTAAAAGTGGTTGTTAAGTTATTACCAACCTTAATAGGCCTTATGATGGCTGTTGGCATGCTACGCACTTCAGGAGCTTTAGATGGGATAACAAGGCTGATATCACCATTAATATCTTGGACTAAATTCCCCACAGAAGTAATCCCCCTAACACTTATGAGATCAGTTTCAGCAGCAGCATCTGTTGGCCTAGTTTTAGATGCTTTTAAAACATATGGACCAGATTCATTTATAGGTAGGCTAGTATCGATTATGTTCGGGTGTACAGAAACCATATTTTACACAATGTCAGTTTATTTTATGACCATAAAGGTGAAAGATAGTAGGTACACCTTAAAAGGTGCACTAATTGCTACTTTTGCAGGTATTATTGCATCCTATTTTTTAACAGTATGGGTTTTTGGTATGTAAATGGATTTTAAATGTAACTTTATCTCTAATAATGCTATAATAGATATAAGCATTCAAGAGGAAGGGGACATTACAATGTTAGAGAAGATTTTAGGAATATTTACAGGAAGTAAAAAGGAAGATAAAACTACATATGAAGAAATTTATCATAAAAATGCTTGTAAAATGTATGAGGGTGAAATGAAAGGTGCTCAGTTTCACGGAAATGGAAAATGTTATGATGAAAATGAAAACCTTATTTATGAAGGAGAATTTGTACATGACTTACCGGATGGGAAAGGCATATACTATTTTTCTGAAGGTGAATATTATATAGGCCAATTTAAACAAGGCGAAAGAACGGGATACGGCACATACTATTGGCCTGATGGAGAAAAATATGAAGGCTATTTTTTAAAAGGAAAAAAGGATGGCAAAGGAAAATATTTACGGGCAAATGGTGATGTCTATGAGGGCCTATTTGTGGATAATATTATGCAAGGAAAAGGTATTGCATATTTTGAAAATGGGGAAAGCTACAAAGGGGATTTCCAAGATGGTGTTGCAACTGGATATGGTATATTATCTTTAAGTGACGGTAGCTATTATGAAGGGGAAGTTATAGAGAGTGTGCCACATGGTAAAGGTGAGTATAGGTCTGCCAATGGTGAAATCTATAAAGGTGATTTTAGGGAAGGAATAATGACCGGTAAGGGCCAGCTAATATATGAAGATGGATCAAAATATATTGGGGAATTTAAAAATGGCAACCGCCATGGTGAAGGTGTTTTCCAGGATGCTGCGGGTAATCAATATGAAGGTTTATTTGAAGACAATGCAATGATAAAGCGGTATAGATAATTCTATATCGCTTTTTTTTATATTTTAACAAGAAAAGTGTAGATTTGTATCACAATATGAGATATTTACATACTATATAGTACACGAAAGAAAAAAAGAGATAAAGGGTCTATGCCATCAATTATTATATTCTAAGAAAGGGGATTTGTATATGGATTGTAGAAGATGTGGGTGTAATCAAGTAGGGGGAACACAGACATATCCTTGTAAGGATAAAGTTGAGAAGTTGAAAAAAGATATACTTGCCTTAGAAGAATGTTTAATTGCTGCTGTAACACCACCAACGCCACCAAGACCACCAAGACCTTGCCATTGCTATTGCTGCTGCTATTGCCGGTGTCATCAGGCCAATGCAAATGGTAATCAAACAACATGGGGTAGATAAGAAAAAAATAGGCCACACCCTTTAAAGGGTGTGGCCTATCATTGATACTTATTTTATAGCTGAGGGCCAGCACTAACTAAAGCTTTTCCAGCATCATTGCTTTCATATTTTGCAAAGTTCTTAATGAATCTGTCTGCTAAATCTTTTGCTTTAACATCCCACTCAGAAGCATTTGCGTAGGTATCACGTGGATCAAGAATATTCGTATCTACACCAGGAAGCTCAGTAGGAACTTCAATGTTGAAGAATGGAATTGTCTTAGTAGGTGCTTTTAAAATGTCACCATTAAGGATTGCATCAATAATACCACGAGTATCTTTAATTGAAATACGCTTACCTGAACCATTCCAACCAGTATTTACTAGGTATGCTTTAGCACCACTTTGTTCCATTTTCTTCACAAGCTCAGTAGCATACTGTGTTGGGTGAAGAGATAGGAATGCTTGTCCAAAGCAAGCAGAGAATGTCGGTTGAGGCTCTGTAATACCACGTTCTGTACCAGCAAGTTTAGCTGTAAAACCTGATAGGAAGTAGTATTGTGTCTGCTCCGGTGTAAGAATAGATACTGGCGGAAGAACGCCAAAAGCATCTGCGGATAAGAAAATCACGTGCTCAGCTGCAGGACCTGAAGAAACTGGCTTAACGATATTATCAATATGATTAATAGGATAAGCAACGCGTGTGTTTTCTGTTACACTATTATCATCAAAATCAGGCTTACCATTAGCATCTAGTGTTACGTTCTCAAGGAGGGCATCACGTTTTATTGCCTTATAGATATCTGGCTCTGATTCCTTATCTAGGTTAATTGTTTTTGCATAGCATCCACCCTCAAAGTTGAAGATACCATTATCATCCCAACCATGCTCGTCATCACCAATAAGAAGACGCTTAGGATCAGTTGATAAGGTTGTCTTTCCTGTTCCTGAAAGACCAAAGAAAATTGCCGTGTTTTTACCATCTAAATCTGTGTTAGCAGAGCAATGCATAGAAGCAATGCCTCTGAGTGGTAAGTAATAATTCATCATTGAGAAGATACCTTTTTTCATTTCCCCACCATACCATGAGTTAAGAATAACCTGCTCACGGCTTGTCAGGTTAAACATTGAGGTTGTCTCAGAGTTTAGTCCTAATTCTTCATAATTTGTTGCTGCAGCCTTAGAAGCATTATAAACAATAAAGTCTGGCTCGAAATTCTCAAGCTCTTCCGCTGTCGGCTTAATGAACATATTGGTAACAAAGTGAGCTTGCCATGCAACTTCAACGATAAAACGAATTGCTAGACGTGTGTCTTCATTGGCACCACAAAAAGCATCTACTACAAAAAGTCTCTTATTAGAAAGTTCTTCTACAGCAAGATCTTTTACAGTATTCCATGTTTCTGTCGTAGCTGGTTTATTATCATTCTTGAATTCATCTGAAGTCCACCAAATCGTATCTTTTGAAGTGTCATCCTTTACGATGAACTTATCCTTAGGTGAACGTCCTGTGTATATCCCAGTCATGACGTTAACTGCCCCAAGTTCACTTACCTGTCCTTTTTCAAATCCCTGAAGCTCAGGTTTTGTCTCTTCTTCAAATAATCTTTCATAAGAAGGGTTGTGCACAATTTCGGTTGTTCCAGTAATTCCATATTTACTTAAATCGATTTTTGCCATATTCTTATTCAACCTCTTTCCTTTGATTATAATAATGCAACTCATACTTACAAATGTAGAGTTTTTAGTATTTTACAAAAGATCAAAAATACTAAACATTCCTCATTATAATTATACATGATTTTCGGGAGAAATCAACAAGACTTTGGAAATATCCTATTTTAAGCCTTTGCTTTTTTATATGAAAATTGTATAATAGTGATAATTAGAAGATTGTTTACAAACTAGGAGGAAAATTAATGAGCAAACCAACGTACTATATTACAACACCCATATATTATCCCAGTGATAAATTGCATATAGGGCATTCTTATACCACAGTAGCAGCAGATGCTATGGCAAGGTACAAAAGATTAAGAGGATATGACGTTATGTTTTTAACAGGAACAGATGAACATGGCCAGAAGATTGAAAGACGGGCACAAGAAGAGAGTGTTACACCAATTAAGTTTGTCGATGGTATTGTCGATTGGATTAAAGAATTATGGAAGACAATGGATATTACCTATGACCAATTTATCCGAACAACAGATGAAGATCATAAAGAGGTTGTTGGGAAGATATTTAAGATTTTATATGATAAAGGTGATATTTATAAAAGTACCTATGAAGGCTTATACTGCACACCTTGTGAGACCTTTTTTACAGACCATCAATTAGTTGACGGAAAGTGCCCTGATTGTAATCGTGATGTTGAAGAAGTTAAAGAAGAATCTTATTTCTTTAAGCTATCAAAATACCAAGATAGGCTCATTAAGCATATTGAAGATAATCCAGAGTTTATAAAACCAGAGTCAAGAAAAAATGAAATGCTAAATAACTTTTTACGTCCAGGACTTGAAGACTTATGTGTATCAAGAACATCTTTTAAGTGGGGAATTCCAGTAGAGTTTGACCCAGGACATGTGGTATATGTTTGGATTGACGCCTTATCAAACTATATATCAGCTCTTGGTTACCTAACAGATCATGATGAGAAATATAAAAGATATTGGCCAGCAGATGTTCACTTAGTAGGGAAAGAGATTGTAAGATTCCATAGTATTATCTGGCCAGCACTTTTAATGGCCTTAGATGCCCCACTGCCAAAACAAATATTTGGACACGGTTGGCTTGTTATAGATGGTGGCAAGATGAGTAAGTCTGTCGGCAATGTTGTAGACCCTAGGGTTTTAGTGGATAGATATGGCAGTGATGCCATTCGTTATTTCCTTCTTAGGGAAATTGCATTTGGACAAGATGGAAACTTTACCAATGAGGCGCTTATTAACCGTATGAACTCAGACCTTGCCAATGACTTTGGTAACCTAGTGTCTCGTAGTGTGTCCATGATCGAGAAATACTTTGATAATACATTACCAGCTGCCCAAGAGGTCAATGAGTTTGATTCAGGGGTACAAGTACTAATCCAAGAGTCTATTATTCAGGTAGAGACCCATATGGAGAAACTACTATTTAATGATGCACTTAGTGATATATGGGCTATTGTTAGACGACTTAATAAGTATATTGATGAGACAACCCCGTGGGTTCTAGCAAAAGATGAAGCAAATAATTCTAAATTAGCCAATGTAATGTATACATTAGCAGAGGGAATTAGAATTGTAAGTGTCATGATTCAACCATTTATGCCTCAAACACCTATTAAGGTATGGGCACAACTAGGGATTGAAGCAGGAGAGCTTACAACATGGGACTCCATCAAAGAATGGGGAGCTATCTCTAAGACATTGACTGTTAATAAAGGAGATATCATTTTCCCCCGTATTGATGTTAAAAAAGAATTAGCTGAACTTGAAGCGAATGCGCCAGAAGTTAAAAAAGAAGCAGTGGCAAAAACCAAGAAAGTTAAAAAATCAAAAGCAAAAGAAGAAATTACCATAGATGACTTTGGGAAAGTAGAACTTAAAATTGGAGAAGTCATATCATGTGAGCGTGTTCCTAAAGCAGATAAGCTTCTCGTATCCAAAATTAAAGTAGGGGACCAAGTACGCCAAATTGTATCAGGTATAGCCCAGTACTACACACCAGAAGAATTTGTGGGGAAAAAGGTTGTTGTTGTAACAAACCTAAAGCCTGTAGAACTTCGTGGGGTCTTATCAGAAGGAATGGTTTTATGTGCATCTGATGATGAGGGCAACTTAGTTGCAGTCGGCCCACTAGAAGATATTAAAGATGGAGCCGGTGTTAACTAGACTCGCTATAAGATTGACCCTATATTAGATTATTTAATATAACTATATATCCCCCTTACTGAATAGAAATATAGTAGGGGGGATATATCATGCATAGACAAATATTTAATATTTTAAGCATTGATGGTGGTGGCCTACGAGGGGTTTATGCAGTAGCCATACTGTGTAAGATGCAGGAAGATATGGGAATTGATTTTATAAAAGATTTTGATTTAATAGTAGGAACCAGTACAGGGGCTATTATTGCAGCAGGATTGGCTACTGGTGTGCCAGCAGAGACCATACTAGATATGTATAAAGAGCAAGGTGCCTTTATATTTAAAAAACCATTTTGGAGTGGCTTTATAACACCTAAATATGATAGTCAGAAGCTAAAAGAGGTCTTAGATGGCGTGTTTGGGGACCAAACCTTTCAGGATGCAAAAACAAGGCTTATGGTGACGGCTACAAATGTATCTGATGGGATGCCATGGATTTTTAAATCTTTATACCATGACAGATTAGCAAGAGATGAAGGTGTAAAACTTGCAGATGCTGTTTTGGCGTCTTGTTCAGCACCGCTTTATTTTAATCCATTTGAACACAATGAGCAATTACTTGCAGATGGCGGATTATGGGCAAATAACCCAGCTATGGCTGCCTTGACTGAAGCCTTGGGACATAATATAAATGTGAAAAGGTACAAGGTTAGGCTTTTATCTATTGGAACAGGTATTAGCATTAAGCACTACCCCCTAGAGTGGAGTGAAAAAGAATGGGGCGTCACTAGATGGGGAATGGGGCTGATAGATCTTATATATAACATGCAATCCTTCAGCACAGAAAGGTATTTAAATACGATTATGAACAAGGAACATTATTTACGTATTAATTTTGACTTAGATGATAACTTAGCCATAGATAATATAAAAACAATAGACATATTACAAGAAAAAGGTGTAGAAGATTTCTATAAAAATAGGAGAAAGATCAAAAATATCTTAGGAAGATAGAGGCTACAAAGAATATATCGAAAAAAGTAAAAAAAGGGAGTTTAATTGTAACGATAATCATGTATAATAGTAATAAGTAGTATACATGAAATAATAGAGGTGACGAGGAATGGCAAGAGTTGAAAAAAGCAAAAGAAGAAGAGGAATTAATCCAGCTGTATTTATAACCTTTATGGTAATCTTCGCTGTATTATCTTTTTTTATGTTGTGGTCTTTACAAGTAAAAGCAAGTGAAGTTATAAAAACAGATCAAATCTTACAAATGGAGAAACAACAAAATGAAGCGTTAAAGTTACAGATAGAGCAAATGGAAGAAGAAAATGAAGCCACAAAAAAACAAATGGAAGCATTAAAAGAACAAGTGGAGGAATTAGAGTTAAAAAATCTAAGCAAAGAAAAGATTAAAGAAGAAGAAAACTTAAAGATAGCATATTTGACTTTTGATGATGGGCCATCTGGAAATACCCCTAAGATCCTTGATATCCTAAAACAAAAAGATATTACAGCCACGTTTTTTGTTATTGGGAATCCAGATATGAAAGATACGTATAAGCGCATTGTAGATGAGGGGCATGCCCTAGGTAACCATACCTATGGCCATGACTATAATAAGATTTATAAATCACCAGAAACCTTTTTTGCAGATGTGGACAAACTAAACGATTTGTTAGAAGAAGCAACAGGTCAGCGTACTAAAATTTTACGCTTTCCAGGTGGGTCCAACAATACTGTTAGTAGGCATGCTGGAGGTAGTGGTATTATGAGTGTCATGATAGATGCAGTTGTTGGTGATGGTTACCGTTACTTTGACTGGAATGTAGACTCTCAAGACGCATCTAAAGCAAAACAAAGCAAGGATGTTATTGTGAAGTCTGTTTTAAATGGTGCTAATAGCACTAACAAGGCAGTTATTTTGATGCATGATGCAGCAGCTAAAACAACAACTGTAGATGCATTGCCAGAAATTATTGACGGCTTAACCCAAAAGGGGTTTATTTTTAGAGGCCTTGATATGACGGCACCAGAGGTACAATTTTAATAATGACAAAAAGGGCAGGGCCAATCATGTGATTGGCCCTGCCCTTTTTATGACGATATGATAACTTAAGGCTTTCGCCTATCCCCAAGGAAAAACACTGCAAGTGTACCAGGCCCAGAATGAGACCCTACTGTGGTGCCTACCATAGAAATAATAATATCTTTTACCGGTGTGCTCTCACGAATCTTAAGCTCTAGTTGCTTTGCTTCGTCTAAGCAATCACCGTGGTTGATGAAAATCGTTTGATCTTCAGGAAACTGAATATGCTTTAGCATATCAGCCACTAAATGATGAATGGCCTTTTTTCGGCCTCTTGCTTTATCATAGGGAAGGAGCTTACCTAAATCATTAACAAAAAGAAGGGGTTTAATATTGAGCAAAGAACCAACAAAGGCAGAGGCACTAGAAAGACGCCCACCACGCTTTAAGTGTTCTAAATCATCCACGGTAAAAAGATGGGCTACCCTTAGTTTATTCGCTTCAATCCAGTTAACAATTTCTTCTTTAGATTTTCCGCTTGCCCTCATTTGAGCTGCGTAGTGAACCAGTAATCCTAAGCCAGCACAAACGGATAAACTGTCGATAACACTAATATCTGCATTAGGATATTTTTCAAGAACGTCAGTTTTAGCAATTTCTGCGCTTTGGTAGGTACCACTTAAAGCAGAGGATAGCCCAATATAAAGAATAGAATCACCATTTTCAACATGATGAAGAAACCTTTGGGTAAACTCATGTGTATTGACCTGTGATGTACTAGTTGTTTTATCAGTACGAAGATAGCCATAGAAATCTTCGTATGTTAAGGTTTGGCCTAGATCATCTAATACTTCTTTATTATCAATTAGTACAGTCAGTCCTAAAAATTCAATATTATTATCCCTCATATATGATAAGGGTAAGTCACATGTAGAATCAGTTAATAGTATTATGCTCATAAATTTAAAAGCCTCCTTTAAAATAACTTGTCTTATTAAGATATTATTAAACAAAACTATATTTAATCCTTTTAAATAAATAAGAACTAAAAGGGTTCAACATGAACCATACAATGTTTTACACTTGGGACATTGCTCTCAATGGTATCGTGGACATTCTCAGCAATGGTATGGCCTGTTTTTACAGATAGATTGGCATCTACTGCAATTTCTAAATCCACATAAATACCATTTCCAAAGACACGTGTTTTGAGATCTCTAATTTCCTCCACACCTTCAACAGATAAGATAAAAGCCCTGATATCTTCAACTGTCTGGGGCTCAGCAGACCTGTCCACAAGTTCATCCATTGATTTAAGGTATAAGTCTACCCCCACCTTCATAACAAAAACACTCACCACAATGGCGGCCAAGGGATCAAGAAATGGTAGTCCCAATCTTGCCCCTAAAATCCCAACAAAGGTACCTATGGACGTAAGGGCATCGCTTCGGTGATGCCAAGCATCTGCCGCCATAGAAGTGCTCTCAATCTTACGGGCCGTAACAATTGTGTACCTGTACATGATCTCCTTTGCTACAATAGAAAGACCAGCAGCAACTAAAGCTATTGGGCCAGGGCGAAAAAACTCACCTTTTATTAAAACAAGAATACCTTGATAGCCTATGTATAAGCCCGTAGCAAAGAGCAATATACTAATAAGTTTTGCCATAGCAGACTCAAACTTTTCATGGCCATAAGGGTGCTCCTTATCAGCTTCCTTGCTTGCAATGGAAAGCCCGAAGATGACAATAACAGTTGTCATAACATCTGAGGCTGTATGAATACCATCTGCAATCATGGCACTACTTTGTCCTAAAAATCCTGCAGCTATTTTAATTAGACTTAATACCATATTAATGATAATGGTATAGATTGATACCTTTTTACCTAATTTATAATTATCCATATTAACCCCCATAACTAATTAATGTTTAAAAGTGAATTCATTCTAAGTATATGCATAAGCATCTAGAAAATCAATGAAAACAAGTTGATACAATTCTAAATTGACACAAGATGCTAGGCACTATAATATACCATATAAGAGGTGACTTATGAAAAATAAAAAAGAACGAGTGACTAAGATTTTTAAAACCATACTAAGAATGCTATTAATAATAATATTACCAGCAGTCATAGCAGTTTGCGTTGAATATATGCAAATTAGAAATGTAGTAGAAAGCAAAGTGTGGATCCTAGGGCATCCTTATCAAATGTTATTAGGATATGGTGTGATTATCTTGTTTTTTATAATACTGTATATTATTTCTTCTAGACTATGGTTGGCCATGTTGGGAACGAGTGTCATATTTATCTTAGGGGCAATGATTAACTATTATAAGGTGATTTTAAGGGGGGACCCTTTCATGCCTTGGGACCTGATGCTGCAAAAAGAAGCAGGAAATATTTTGGCACACCTAAATATTTCTATTGACAGGACCACATGGTCTATACTGATTATACTAGTATTACTTACTATAACAACAATGTTTTTAAAGCCACAAAAACTAAAATGGCAGTACCGTTTAGTTGGCCTTATGGTATGCCTAGGCCTAGGAACCTTATTTATGCAAAAAACATATTTTAATAAAGACAACCTTAAAAAGATGGCTATTGAAGATATATTCTGGAATCAAACACGAAATTATGAAATTAACGGTTTCTTAACAGGATTTGGTATTAATATTCAAAATGCTATTATTAAGGCGCCATCAGGCTATAGTGAAAAGAATGTCCATAAGATTATTGATGAGTATGCACAGGCAAAAGCTGTTTTTTTAGATAATGCATTAAAAAAAGACCCTAATATTATTATGATTATGAATGAGGCCCTTTGGGATCCCACTCTCCTTAAGGAAATTAGCTATTCTAGGGACCCTATTCCTACCATTAATAAGATTAGGGAAGAAGGCGCAAGTGGCTGGCTTTTAACACCAGGATATGGTGGGGGAACAGCTAACACAGAGTTTGAAGTGCTAACAGGCCATTCCATGTCATTTTTTCCAACAGGATCTATGGCATACCAACAGTATATTAAAGGGCCACTAGGATCTATGGCTAGCTATTTAAAGGGCAGAGGCTATGGCACAGTTGCTATTCACCCCTACCAAAAATGGTTTTGGGATAGGGAAAATGTGTATCCTTATTTAGGCTTTGAAGACTTTATATC
>CAZLPH010000027.1:13100-18426 GCA_964561345.1 uncultured Candidatus Epulonipiscium sp. | reverse complement strand
CCGATGATGATTCAAACAATGGTGGAAGCTCAAGTAGCGGAGGAAGCACGGCTAATCCAAAACCAGATAAGTCAGAGCCGGCCAAGCCTGAAGAGCCTGCTAAAGTAGTAAAAGATGAGGCAGAGGAAAAAAAGCCAGCTCAATCAGCAAAATTAACCATGTCTTTACTAAATGGAAAAGCATCTAATGGAGCAGGAAATGTTGAGTTATTTGTAAAACCCTATATAGAAAAAGGCCGAACCATGGCAGGGGTAAGAGACATTGCAGCCCTACTTGGTATTGATGCAAAAAACATTATATGGGATGCTAAAGATAAGACAGTACTGATTAAAACACAAGACCTAGAGATTAAATTTACCATTAATGAAAAATATGTCTTGGTAAACGGTGAAAAAGTAGCAATCGATGTGGCACCACAAATTAAAGACGGTAGAACTGTATTGCCAATAGCCCATCTTGCTAGAATTCTAGGAATGAAAGTAGAATTTATTGCAGAGACCAAAGAAGTAATATTAATTGCTAACCACATAAAAAAGTAGACTAGTTATATTTAAAGAGTTGTTAAAGGCCCTTATCAAGCCTTTAACAACTCTTTTTTCATAAATAAAAAAAGAGTGTAAAAAGGTTAAAGATGTGATAAAGTATATTTAGTAGTAAATACTATAATATTTAGATGAAACTAAAACAATAATGTATAAGCACAGGAAAGGTATGGAGATATTAATGACATTAGAAAAAGACATAATTACGAAAGATGTTCTAGAACTAAAAATTTATAATGCCAATAATATAAAAGGAAATATTTCACTTAGGACCCTTGGTGAGCACGGGTCAGAAATTATCTGGGAATCTAGTCATCCTGATATTATAAAAGGGTCGAAACAATCAGTCGATTATCCTAAATCCTTAGGATGGGTTACTCGCCCTAAGGAAGATACCAAAGTCACCCTAACTGCAACAGTATCTAAAGGCGCGGAGAAAACAAGTAAAACATTCAACCTAGTTGTTAAAAAGAGTGTAGGGAAGCTAGATTATAAGGCGTATTTCTTCTCCTATTTTACAGGGGAATATGAAGGCGGAGAAGAGATATCCTTTGCAACGGCAAAAGAGCCGCTTAAGTGGCGTGCCCTAAACAATGGGAAGTCTATTATCCAATCAGCTATGGGGGAGAAAGGGCTAAGAGACCCATTTATCATGCGTTCACCAGAAGGTGATAAGTTTTATTTATTGGCCACAGATTTAAAAATGGGTGAAGGAACGAACTTTGATCAGGCGCAAATAACAGGAAGTCGCTTCCTAATGGTTTGGGAATCTGATGATCTTGTCAACTGGAGTAAGCAAAGAATGGTAGAAGTGGCGCCTAAAAAAGCAGGTAATACATGGGCACCTGAAGCTTTTTATGATGAAAAGACAGGTGATTACCTTGTGTTTTGGGCATCTTCAATGAAAGTGCAAGATACTTATGGTAAGTACCCTGAAGGAAGACCAGCAGGTCAATATAATCTTATTTATTATGCAACCACAAGAGATTTCCATACATTTTCTGAGCCCAAAGTATATATTGATGAAGGTTTTCCAACCATTGATACTACCATGATTAAAAACGGGGATACACTGTACAGATTTACAAAATCCGAAGTTAACATGAAAGTCTATTATGAAAAAGCAGATAATGTTTTCTACGATAGAGATGGTATTGCTGGGAATGGCTACCAATTTGACCTAATAGAAGGGACCCGGGATGGCGATAAAGGAACCATTGGACATGCTGGCAATAATGAAGGCCAAACGGTTTTTAAAGATATTAACCAAGATAAATGGTATTTATTTTTAGACTCATGGCCATATCATGTTCGAACATCTACAGATCTAGAAGATGGGTCTCAGTTTAAGGAAAATCTTCTAGAAGGATCTGACTATGCCCTACCACCAGGACCACGTCATGGCACGGTTATGCCTATTACCCAAGAGGAATATGATGCCCTGCAAAAGAGGTATGGGGTAGAAGGACCAAGGCCATCAGAAGATCCAGTCCTTCATTATAGAGGTGACGAAAGAGACTTATCAGGGAAGGGTCATCATGGCCAGTTAAATAAGACCACCGGGCTTGTGGAGATGCCTAAAAATATAATTAAAACTTTAAATCTTGAAAAAATGACCATAGCCCTATGGATTAAGGTAGAAAAAAACCTTGAAGATCAGAGAGTCTTTGAGTTCTCCGCGCCAACGGGTAGGACTAAAAATAGAAATACCATGTATTTAAGTACCCAAGGAAATAGTGGTGAGTTAGAATTTGCCATTATAACGCCTTTTAGCGAAAAATTTGAAGATGAGTGGGCACCCTTAGGAAAGGATTATAAATATGCTCTAAGGGCTCCTAAGTTAGCGTTAAATACCTGGCACCATGTGGCTGTTTCTATAGATGGTTTTAATGCAGCCCTATACGTCAATGGTAAAGAGGTTGCCAAAAACCCTGCCTATAATATAGAGCCAAGAATGCTACTTGAAACACCTATCAATACCATAGCACAAGCAAGTAATGGTAATTGGAAAGATTTTAGAATCTACAATAGGGCTTTAAGGATGGAAGAGCTATCATATTTGGCGAAAATGGTTCCTTAGATGAGGATCTAACTTAAAATGAACAATAATAAGAAGCATTACCAGGGATTGGGTATAACACACAAAATCCTCGGTAATGTTTTTTATTTACTAGTAATAATGTTGACTATATGATATTATAAGTATAATATATAGATAAAGCTATACTATTTAATATTATATAAAACAATACAAATTATTTAATGAGGATGGTGTTTATTATGTTAAGTAAAGTAAAGACTAGTGCTAGTGTTAAGCAGTTAAAAGAATATGATATGGACCAGGTGAAATTAACAGATCCCTATTATATCAATGCCTTTAATAAGGATGTTGCGTATTTAAGAAGCCTAGCCCCCGTGCGACTAGTAGCAGGATTTAGGGAGGTTGCTAAATTGCCCAAAAAGGCCAATAGATATGGTGGCTGGGAAGATAGTATGATTCAAGGACATACTCTAGGGCATTACTTAAGCGCCATTGCCCAAGCTTATAAAAATACGAAAGATCAAAAGACTCTTAATTTAGAGTTTAAAGAAAAGATGGACTATGTCATTGATGAGTTAGAAGCTTGTCAAAAGGCAAATGGCAATGGCTATTTATTTGCAACAGATGAAAGTCATTTTGATATTATAGAAGGAAAAACAACCGGTCCAACCTGGGTACCATGGTACACCATGGATAAAATCTTAATGGGCTTAATTGATGCTTATAAATATGGGGATAATGAAAAGGCCCGGCAAGTTGCAAGCAGCTTAGGGGATTGGGTTTATCACCGGGCTGAGCACTGGGATAATGACCTGCAAACAAGGGTGCTAAACATTGAGTATGGCGGAATGAATGACGCATTATATGAATTATATAAACTAACAGGCAAGGAGAATCATTTGCTTGCAGCCCATAAGTTTGATGAGGATTCTTTATTTGAACCAATCTCAAAAGGAGAAAATATATTGGCCAATAAACATGCCAATACAGCTATCCCAAAATTTATTGGAGCCCTAAACCGTTACCGTACACTAGGGGAAAAGGAAAGATTTTATTTTAAGGCGAGTGAATCATTCTGGGATATGGTATTAAGAGAACATACATATGTAACAGGGGGCAATAGTGAAGATGAGCACTTTAAAAGGGCTTGTGCCCTAGATGCAACACGAACGGCTGTTAACAACGAGACTTGTAATACCTACAATATGTTAAAGCTCTCTAGAGAGTTATTTAAAATTACCAAAGACGTTAAGTATGCGGATTATTATGAGAATACTTTTATCAATGCTATTATGGCTTCGCAAAATCCAGAAACCGGGATGTCTATGTATTTTCAGCCCATGGAAACAGGACACTTTAAGGTGTTTGGTTCGGAAATTGATCATTTTTGGTGCTGTACGGGAACGGGAATGGAGAACTTCACAAAGCTAAATGATAGCATATATTATCACGATGATCAGGTCTTATACGTTAATATGTATTTAAGCGCCACACTGGACTGGTGGGAAAAAGGATTTAAGCTAAGACAAAAAGCTCAGTTACCAGAAACTGATGAGGTTGTCTTCATAGTTGATGCTGCCCCTGAAGAAGTACTTAAGATTAAATTTAGATCGCCAGCATGGCTTGCAAAAGGTGAAAGAGTACAGATTGTTTTAAATGGTGCCCCACAAGTAGTAGAGGCAGTAGGGGGCTATCTTGACATCAGTAGGACTTGGAAAGCAGGAGATCAGCTGCGTGTAAGACTTCCTATGGAAGTACAAGTATCAAGGCTCCCTGATAATGATAATACACTAGCATTTACCTATGGCCCCATTGTTTTAAGTGCAGGCCTTGGAAGTAAGCAGATGAAGACAGCGCCCCATGGCATTCAGGTGCTAAGGTCGACCAAAGACGCCACAACTAAAGACTATATTACCATCAAAGAAGGTAGCGTTAATCAGTGGTTAGAGAATATTAAAAGTAATTTAGTGCAAACAGAAGGGAAAATAGAATTTAGCTTAAGGAATACAGATGAAGATGATCATTTAAGCTTTACGCCCCATTACAGGAGATATAAAGATAGGTACGGCATTTATTTTACTTTTCTTGAAAAAGATTCGAAGGAATTTCATAAGAGATTGTATGATCAAAAGAAAAAAGAAAAAATAGTGGAAGCGACCATTGATAGTGTGCAACTGACCAATGACCAACATGAGTTGCAGCATAATTTACAAGGAAATTCCACAGGAGGGAGTTTTGGCGGTTTTATGCTAAGGCATGCAAATACAGACAAAAATCCTCAAGAAGGTGCTGGCTGGTTTAGTTATGATATGAAGGTTGATCCATCAACAAAGAACTATCTTTCTGTCAAATATTATAGTGGAAATAGGGGGAGAACCCTTAATATATATATAGATGATCAGTTATTAAAAGAGGAAACAATCAAAGAAAAAGATGTAAATGGGTTTTATGATAGCCTCTATGAGCTACCAAAGCAGTGGACAAAGGGGAAAAATCAGGTAACGGTTAAATTTGCCAATAGGGAAGCTAGCGTTGTTGGGGGGATATTTGAAAGAGTTTATATTCTAAGAGACGACCATAGGGATTACCTTGAGTAAGGCCATATGATTAGTCATAAGTAAAAACTATAGGTGTATCTATATGAGATTCTGCTTTAAAGGTAAAAGAATAGGATGGATTCTGTGAAAGTAAACAGTTAATGGCTTAATAAAATATATTTAATAAACATATTGACTATATTGCT
>CAZLPH010000027.1:0-13000 GCA_964561345.1 uncultured Candidatus Epulonipiscium sp. | reverse complement strand
GTAGTTGGTTGCCAATCTAAGGATGTGGCTGACACAGGATTTCGAAGAATGGGGGATGAGAATATCATGCTTGATCAGTCCCAGTGGGGAGAGTTAAATACCCATGATCCATCTATTGTAAAAGACGGAGATAGCTATTATGTCTTTTCCACAGATGCATCATACGGAGATATACATAAAAGAGGTGTCCAAATCAGAAAGTCTAAAGACTTGATTACGTGGGAGTACATCGGGACCGCTTTTAAAGATTTTGCAAAAGATTGTGCCCAGGCAATTGAATGGGCTAAGCTAGACCCTGAGAAGGATGGTCTTTGGGCGCCGGATGTGGTAAAGGTTGGTAATGTCTACCGTCTGTACTATTCAGCTTCTACATTTGGCTCCACAAGGTCTTGTATAGGACTTGCAGAAGCAAAAAATATTGAAGGGCCTTATAAGGATAAAGGGATTGTTTATAAATCAGAAGCCAATGCGGTTAAAAATCCAAATGCCATTGACCCAGCTTTTATAAAAGACAAAGAAGGTCAAATGTATATGGTCTACGGATCATTTTTTGGTGGTATCTTCCTAGACCGGATTGATGAGCAAACAGGTATGCTAGATGACTCCTTTGAAGCGACTCGAATTGCAGGTGGGGGAAGAGCAGCAATAGAAGGGCCCTATATTGAGTATGTAGAAGAAACGGATTATTACTACTTATTTGTTTCTTATGGTTCTCTTTCAGCAGACTACAATATACGCGTAGGCCGCTCTAAAGAAGTAACAGGTCCTTACCTAGATGCTAATGGTAATCAACTAGGTGCCTTAGGTCTAGGTAATGAAGAAGAGGTAGGAACGAAGGTAATGGGCGGTTATAGCTTCCCATCTCACCCAGGGAAAGTACAGACACAAGGATATATGGCACCAGGTCATAACAGTACTTTAAATGATAATGGGTCCTATTATATGGTCCACCATACACGTAGCTATAGTTTGCCAGATTATTGGTTTAGCATGAATATTAGGGGAATGAGTTTTAATCGATTTGGATGGCCTATTGTATATCCTAACCGTTACTATGGTGAGAGCCTTGAGAAGATAGACCAAATAGACGGTGTATATGGTCTTGTGGAACATTTATCAGATAACAATAAAGAAGCCCACACAGCAGTAGAAATTACCCTTGAAAATAATCAAATAAGAGGCAGCAAAACTGGTAAGTATAAGATCTACGATGATTATTGTATTGAACTTACAATAGATGGAGAAATTTATGATGGCATTGTTATCAAACAATTTGATTGGGAGCGAGAAGAAGAAGTTATGGCCTTTACAGCAATGAGTGAAAAGGGAATGGCCATATGGGGGAGTACAAAGTTATAAAAATATAAATAAACATAAAAGCAAAGAGAAAGAAAAGGAGCGTATAAAATGGCAAAGTTATACATTAATCCCAAGGTGGAAAAGGGGCATATTCATAAAGAAATTCAAGGGCATTTTGCAGAGCACTTAGGAAGATGTATCTATGAAGGAATTTATGTTGGGGATAGCAAAGAAATTCCAAACACAAATGGCATGAGAAATGACGTGGTGGAAGCTTTAAAAGAAATAGAAATTCCTGTTCTAAGGTGGCCAGGTGGTTGCTTTGCAGATGAGTATCACTGGAAAGATGGTATTGGTCCCAAAGAGAACCGTAAACGCATGATTAACACCCATTGGGGTGGTGTTATTGAAGATAATAGCTTTGGAACCCATGAATTTATGGAACTATGTGACCAACTAGGATGTAAAACATATATTAATGGAAATCTGGGCAGTGGAACGGTTCAGGAAATGTCAGAGTGGGTTGAGTACCTTACCTTTGACGGCGTATCTCCTATGGCAGAGTTGCGCAAGGCAAATGGCCGTGAAAAGCCATGGCAAGTCGATTATTTTGGTGTTGGCAATGAAAACTGGGGATGCGGCGGCAATATGACACCTGAGCATTATGCCAATGAGTACCGACGCTACCAGACTTATGTTAGAAATTATAACCAAGACAAGCCACTTCAAAAAATTGCATGTGGTGCCAACGTAGACGATTATAACTGGACGGAAAAGGTTCTAGAGACAACCCACAAAAATGCACCAGGATTTTTACATGGTTTTATGGATGGTCTATCCTTGCATCACTATACCTTTCCTTATGGGTGGGATCACAAAACAGAGGCAACTGGATTTGATGAAAAAGAGTGGTATGCCACGATGAAACAAGCACTCTATATGGATACATTGATTCAAAGACATGGGACTATTATGGACAAGTATGATCCAGATCAAAAAATAGGGATGATTGTTGATGAGTGGGGAACTTGGCATGCAGTAGAGCCAGGAACAAATCCAGGATTCTTATACCAACAAAATACCATGCGTGATGCCTTAGTTGCTGGTATTACCCTTAATATTTTTAATAAGAATTGTAAGCGGGTGACAATGGCAAACCTAGCGCAAATGATTAACGTATTACAAGCTGTTATATTAACAGAAGGAAAGAAAATGATTTTAACACCAACCTATCATATTTTTAATATGTACAAGTACCACCAAGATGCAAAGTTACTAGAGAGTTCCATTGAAGTAGAATCTGTTGGCTTAGAGGAAAATTACCAAGTACCAAACTTAACAGAGTCTGTGTCACTCGGAAAAGATGGAAGGGTTCATATTACCTTAACCAACCTATCCCATGATCAGAGTTATCCAGTTCAAGGGGTTTTAGCAGATAGTACGATTAAAGGGGTAGAGGGAACAATTCTTACCAATCAAATAGGTGCTTACAATACCTTTAATTCACCAGAAACCGTAAGGCCAGAAGTCTTTACAGATCTAGAGATAACAAATGAAGGATTAAACTTTGAGATACCAGCTTGTAGTGTTATACACTTAGCGTTAGAAATAGCTTGAAAAAGATAAAATAGGAGGCGACAATGGCTATAAAAATTAATGATAAGGCAAACAAACCATGGATTATGCAGAGAGCAGACCCTTATGTTTATTTGCACACAGATGGTTATTACTATTTTACATCGTCCGTACCAGCTTATGATCAGATTATACTAAGGAAAAGTAAGTCTTTAGCAGATTTAGCCAGTGCAGAAGAAGTAACCATATGGGAAAAACACGAATCAGGACCAATGAGTGAACATATTTGGGCACCAGAGATACATTATCTCCAGGGAAAGTGGTATATTTACTTTGCCGCAGGGGAGAAAGAAGACGTGTGGGCAATACGGCCATATGTCCTGATGTGTGAAGATGAAGACCCAATGACAGGAAAATGGATAGAAAAAGGAAAAATGCAAAGATCAGATGATGATGAATTTTCCTTTGAGGCCTTTTCCTTGGATATGACAGTATTTGAGAACAAAGATAAACTATATTGTGTCTGGGCAGAGAAAGTTAGTGTTGGTAAGCAAATTTCTAATATGTATATTGCAGAGATGGAAACACCTTATAAACTTAAGACAGCTCAGGTGCTGATCACAACACCGGACTATGATTGGGAGCGCCATGGGTTTTGGGTCAATGAAGGGGCAGCCGTTTTAAAAAAAGGTGGGAATATCTTTCTTACCTACTCAGCAAGTGAAACAGGCATTCATTATTGCCTAGGCATGTTAACAGCAAGGGAAGATGATGACTTACTAGATCCCCGTTCATGGAAAAAAGAAAGATATCCAGTCCTTAAGACTGATAGGTCGAAAGGTATTTATGGGCCAGGGCACAATAGTTTTACTAAGGGGCCAGATGGGGAAGACATCATGGTATATCATGCAAGAGTAGAAGAAGAAATTGTGGGAAATCCTTTATATAATCCAAACAGACATGCTTATTTTATGACAATAGAGTGGGATGCTCAAGGTCATCCGCAATTTAAGCTTTAGAAGGTCTTTCAATAAAACGAGTTTTTAAAAAATAAGGGGGAAGAAAGATGAAAAAGAAATTAGGATTAATAGGGTTATCAGCATTAATGGTTATGTCAACACTAGCTGGGTGTGGCTCAGGTTCAGGCTCAGTTTCAAGCTCAGGTGGGGGTAAAAAGCCAAAGCTAACAGTTTCAGTATTTGCTCAAGAACATGAACAGGAAATGTATAAAACGCTTATTAGTGACTTTGAAGAAGAAAATGATTGTGTTGTAGACTTTCAAGTAGCAGGGGACCAGTACTGGCCAGAGCTAGAAGCGTCACTAACAGCAAATACAGCGCCAGATGTTTTTTACTTAGGGGTAGGAGATGTTAAAAAACGTGTTTGGTTAGATAAGGTAGCGCCATTAGATGAACTGCTTGATACAAGTACTCTAGGTGAAATTTGGCCAGAGGCATTAAATCTATACCGTTATGACGAGGAAAATGATGTCTTAGGAGAAGGAAAAATCTATGCCCTACCAAAAGACTTTTCAGCTGTTTCAATGGCCGTTAATAAAGCCATTATAGAAAAACGCAGAGGGGAAATAGAAGCTTTAATTGCTAGTGGTGATTTACCATTTTTCCCAGAAATAGATGGTGATAATTTACCTGTTTATACCTTTACAGAGTTTGCTACCTTATGTAGTGTTTTAACATTTGAAGATGATACACTTCCAGCTACTGCAGGTTCTAAGGAAGTATACGGAACGCATCTATGGGAAGACTTTACATTACAACCTTTTATTTGGGGTGCAGGTGGTGACTACCTAAATGAAGATAAAACCAAAGTACTTTATGATACACCAGAATTTATTGCTGGATATGAAGGATTTATGAAAATTATTGAAATGGGCGGATCAGGCCTTAGTACTGATGAAACAACAGGCTACCTAAAGTTCTTAGCAGGTAGATGTGCATACTTCCCATGTGGTACTTGGGACGTAGGAGCTTTCCAAGCAATTGCAAACGATGAAGCTGTTAACCCAAACAAAGAATGGTTTGATTTTGACGTAGCCCCATGGCCAATAGGTGATCAGTACAAGGATCTTTCAATTGAAGAGCGCCAAGATAAATGGGCAGGACGTGTGGATTCAATCGGATATGCGGTTTCTAAGAGTTCTAAAAACCAAGAGTTAGGGGCTAAACTAGCCTTTACCTTATCAGCAGACGAAGAAGTACAACGTTTTATTTCAAAGGGTGGCGGTCAACTGCCGAATATTGTATCCATGGCAAAAGGCGAATACCTAACAGACGACAGTTATTTCCCAGAATCACGTCTTGTATTTGTTAACATGTTAGAAGGTCAAAATGGTAAACGTATACCAATGACTTATACCTTTAATGATTTATGGCACTCAGAAGCCTTTATATCAGGTGTAGATAGTGTATGGAGTCACTATGAGCAATCTGACAAGGGTGTGACACCGATGGATGTTAAGACATATATCAGTAGTATGGCAGAATTAGGGCAACAAAAACTAGATGAAGCCATAGAAGATGAGGCTAATGTTAACCCTAACAATTAATCCTATAAGATAAGGCAGGTGTGATGAATGTGACTAAGAATAAGAGTAATATTCAAAGAAATGAAAACCTATGGGGATACGCTTTTGTAGCGATTCCCCTCATAGGGCTTGTGATATTTGTACTCATTCCATTATGTATGTCTATTTATGCAAGTTTTACATCCTGGCCCCTTGGGCAGCCGATCTTGAGTGCAAAATGGGTAGGGTTTAAAAACTATATGGATATGTTTAAACAACCGTTATTTTGGAAAAGTTTAAGAAATACCTTTTTCTACATGATAGGGATTCCCATTGGTCTTGGACTATCACTAATTTTTGCAGCAGCAATGAACAGGGGGGCACGTTATGAAAATATGTTCCGTGTTATCTACTACATACCAGTTGTATCAAGTGTTGTAGCTGTTAGTTTCTTGTTTCAAAGGTTATTCATGTCAGATGGAGGTGCCATTAACAATTTTTTAATGAGCCTAGGGGTTCAAAATCCACCCAACTGGTTAAATTCACCAGTTTATTCTAAATGGGTTATTATTATTATGTCAGTGTGGAAGGGCCTTGGAGGTTCAATTATTCTTTATATTGCAGGGATGCAAGGTATCTCCACTTCCTATTATGAGGCAGCGAAAATCGACGGGGCAAATTGGCTTTATATTTTCAGAAAGATCACATTGCCCTTATTAATGCCAGTTACCTTTTATCTAGTGGTTACAGGGTGTATTGGTGGGGCTCAGATGTATGTAGAGCCTAGACTAGTCTTTACAGCTAATGGACCAGCTAATAGTACATTTACAACGGTTATGCACCTCTATGACTATACCTTTACCCATTCAAAGGCCGGGTATGGCTCAGCGGTTGCCCTTGTGTTAGGTTTTATTGTATTTGTCCTAACAGCTGCTCAGTTTTACTTAAACAAGAAAGGGGAGCAGTAATATGAGAAGAAAAGAAAGAATGTGGGACATTATCATCTTTATTTTCCTAACATTAGGTGCCGTAGCCATGCTCTATCCCCTTGTTTGGATGATATTTACATCATTTAAGCCTAAGATGCATGTTTATTTAGGAGGCTTGCTTCCACAGGTGTGGGACTTTTCAAGTTACAGTCAAATATGGCGTGAAATACCTTTAGTACGAGGATTTTTAAATACCATTCTTTATTCCGTACCACCAGTTATTATTGGTTCCCTCGTATCAGTTGGTGCAGCCTTTGCTTTTGCTAAAATCAATTTTAAGGGTAAAGATGTTATTTTTATGTTACTATTAGGAACCCTAATGATCCCTTTTCCAACCATTATGGTGCCACAATTTGTTTTGTTTAGTAAGCTACATCTTTTAACAACACCTTGGCCATTGATCTTGCCAAAGCTTGCGGGTAATGTTATGATGATTTTCTTTTTAAGACAATTTTTAGGAAATGTACCAGATGCGGTTATGGAATCAGCCAAGATAGACGGGGCTAATTACTTCCAGATTTATCATAAGATTGTTATCCCTTTGGTTAAGCCAGCTCTTGCAGCCCATGGGGTCCTATGGTTTATTGGGGTGTGGAATGATTATTTAGCACCAGTTATATTTATAAAAAATGAAAAATGGCAGCCTGTAACTGTTATGGTTGCAAAGTTTAATGAGCAATATGCCATTAACACACATGTGCCAAGAATTATGGCAGGTTCTGTTATGCTTTTAATACCTGTCCTTATTATCTATGGTATTTTCCAAAGATGGATTGTAGAATCAGTTGTGTTTTCAAGTGTGAAGGAATAATAAAGTGTATTAGTATTGCCAATCAGCATATGATTGGCAATATTTTTAGTAAAAGATAAATAGGATATAAAATGAAAAATGGCTTGTTAAATTCTCTTAATATGCGTATTATAAGGATAGGGTTTATTAACGTAAGTAGGAAGGTTGATTGATATGAGAGAATTACGCAATATGGAGGCGACATTAGAAATATGTAAGGCTTTAAGTTCACCGGTTCGCCTTAAGTTACTTAATATTATTTCAAAAGGTAAACAAGTTAATTTAAATGAACTAGCAAGTCAGCTTAATGTTACTAATGGAGCTATTACCCAGCATATTAAAATTTTAGCAGATGCGGGAATTATTGGTGTTATGTCCCAACCAGGCATAAGGGGATCTCAAAAAATCTGTTATTTGCAAGAATATAAGTTTTTAGTTGATTTATCACAAGAAGAGGTGTCAGAAGAAAACACATACCAGGTTGAGATACCTGTAGGTGGCTATACAAAGTATGAGGTGTACCCAACTTGCGGGATGGCAACTGAAACATCATTGATTGGAGAAATTGATGATCCAAGGTATTTTGATGCTCCTGAAAGAAGTGAGGCAGGGATTATTTGGTTTGGTCATGGCTTTGTGGAGTATAGAATTCCAAATTATTTAAAGGTTTTTAACACCATAAATGAGCTGCAACTGACATTTGAAATTTCATCAGAGGCCCCTGGCATATGTGAGGTGTGGCCAAGTGATATTCACTTTTCGCTTAATGAGACGCCTCTTGGCTATTGGACAAGTCCGGGAGATTATGGAGATGTCAAGGGGATTTATACACCTACCTGGTGGCCAGAGTGGAATCAATATGGCTTGCTAAAATTACTTTCAATTAATGATAAAGGAACATTTATGGATGGTGTTAAAATTTCAGACATTAGCATTTCTAAGTTAAGAATTGATAATAAAAGTGATATTGTTTTTAAGATATCTGTTCCTAAGGATGCTAAACATGTAGGAGGCGTCACGATTTTTGGAAAAGGCTTTGGAAACTACAATCAAAACATAAATGCTAGAATTATATTTGACTAAAAATGTTCCTTTGACCCAGGTCAAGGGAACATTTTTACTAAGAGAAAGATTAAAATAGGGTTTAATATATTCTCAATAATCTCATTAATATCATACAATTTACTTTTAAAAAAGATGGAAATATGTTATTATTATAGGGTAAGAGATATAAGAAAGTACATAAAAACAGGAGGGGTTAATTTGAAAAAGTATAAAGGTTTGTCTTTATTAGTAGTTGTCATCCTTATGGCATCTTTGTTGACAGGATGTAGCAGGGAAGAAAAGGAATTTGTAGATGCACTTGTTAAAAGCCAAGAAATAGTGAGTAATGAGAGCATTAGTAATATGAGTTTTAACTTAAAGGCAGAGGGTTTAGATGATGAAACCCAAGTTATCTTTGATCAATTTATAGATCAGCTCAATGACATGAAATTATCAGTAAAACAAAAAGCTGTTACAAACAAGGAGCAATCAGTAGCAAAGGCTCAGGTGGATGTTAATGTTAAGTTAACAGATATGAGTTTTGATTCATCAATCTGGGTAGATATGGACATGAGCGGTGAAGAAATGGTTTTCCAGGAGATTTTTAAACTTCCGGCCATGTTAATGAATTTAATACCTGGCGGGGCGGATAAAGAATATATTGTATTAGATCTTAATGAAATGAACGAATCCATAGCAGGTATGGAAGAGACCATGTCCGGGCAACTAAACCTAGATGAGACCATGGCGATAGCTATGAAGTACCAAGAAAAGTTTAAGGATGCCTTTGTAGATTATATAAAGAAATATGACTTTGATCGTTCTGTTGTTACTAAGTTAGAGGATAAAACAGTAGATGGTGATAAAGTTAAGTACTACCAAATTGCATTTGATAATGAATCCTTTAAAGATTTTATTAAGTATACGACTATTTCAATGCTAGAAGACAAAAACGTACTAGCTTTGTTTGAAAGCTATATGAGTGAGCTAATGACTGCATCTGGAGAAGAAATGCCAGAAGAGCTATCGATCATTAAAAATATTCCAGAGATGATTAAACAGACGAAAGAATTCTTTGAAAAAATAGAAGGATTAACCATACTTGGGAAAGACGGTATCCTTATTACTTATGGTATCAATAAAGATGGCTATTTTGTTAGTGAAGAAGGTAAGATGGATTTTATCATTGATACAAAACAACTTGCAAGTATTTTTTCTGATCTAACAGAAGCAAATGAGCTTATGAATGAAATGCCTACACCAGTCTTCGAATTTTCTGTTTCATATGATAGCAAAATTAAGAATATCAATGAAGATTTAGAAATCGCAATGCCTGTTATGACAAAAGAAAATGCCATAGATTATATGGATTTAATAGAAGGCATGGTTTCAGAGATGGTACCAACGACAGAGAATGAGCTAGTAGTTGAAAGTGGGCAAGAACGGGAATTAATGGTTATTGTTGAAGATGAACTAGTTGAATTCACAAATGAGCCTATACTTGTGGATAATCATTACTTGTTCTCTACAAGAGATATGGGTGAGGCACTAGGTGCAACTGTAAGCTGGAATGAAGAGACAAAAGAAATAGTGATTGTAAAGGATGATAAAGAAGTAATCGTTAATAAGGCTGTTATTAGGGATAGCATATCTTACATTCCACTAAGAGCTATAGCAACAGATTTTGGTTATACGCTGGAATGGGAAGAAGATTTACAAATGATATATATGTATAGATAAAAATTTAAAGCCTCTTAGACTTAGGCCTAGGAGGCTTTTTTGAGTTTATTTATTTGGAATAAAACAATGAAAAGTGTCATCTATTGTAAAATTCTCCATTATGTACTATAGTATATATAAATATAAACTTAAAGGGATATAACACATTAAAATCAAGGGGGAGCAATGAATTATGGAAAACGAAATATTTTGCAGCAATTGCGGTACTGGAATCAAAGAAGGCACTAGTTTTTGCCCAAAGTGTGGCACAAAAGTTGAGGTGTTAGAAGAGATTGAGGAAGCTAAGATCTCATGTGCAAATTGCGGTGTAGAGACAACCACAGAATTTGATTTTTGTGCTGAGTGTGGCAAATCGATTTATGAGAAAGAAGATGAAGTAGCAGTAACAGTGGTAGCAGCAGCAGGAGAAGAAGAAGAAGATAACACGGTTATTGTTATGGAAGAAAAGCAGACAGTGCCACCAATAAAGTCTTCAAAAAAGCCTTTATACATGGGGATAGGTATGGCTCTTGTATTCCTCATAGGAGCTATTAGTGTTATTAGTGCTAAAGGAAGCGCAAGGGGTGGAAAGAATATAATTTATGCAAAAGATAAAGAATTGCACCATACATATTTATCAAAAATAGACCCATTTGAAATGACAGATAGATTATTTGAAAATGTCTCTGATATTGACGGAGAGGATTACGTGGAATTATCGGATTATATTTTCTCCAGTGATGATGACAGATATGTTTTTTATCCTGATCGTGTAGATGAGAATGGCATGACTTATTATTGGCGAGATCTCAAAGCAGATAATAGCAGCAAAGATGCAGCAGCTAAAATTGATATTAATATTAATGAAGAGCCGTTTTTGACAAGTGATGGTAATAAGTTTTTTTATGTAAAAGATGATGATAGCCGACTATATGTATATGACCGTAAATCTGGAGACAAAACCAAATTAGATGATGATGTCTACAGTTTTTATATGGATGAAAAAGGGGAATATATTATTTATAGTAAATATATCGATGGTGAGCATTCTACCTATGAAATGACCATAAAAGGCTCGGTTGCAGAAAAAAATAAAATAGATTCTAATTCAACTATTTATAGAGCTTTTCCAAATGAAAAGAAGGTTTATTACTCTAAAGATGAGGCCTTGTATTTAAAGGAATTTGATAAAGACAAAGTTAAAATCGCTTCAGATGTAGAACAGCTTGTCTCAGTTGTAGACGGCAAGTCTGTGTATTATTTGAAAACTGAAGAAGTTACGAATAAGTTATCAACCTTTATTAATGACGATATGGTTGCAAGTGACAAAGCGTTACAAGAACCTGTTGTACAAGAGGTGGGACAAGAGCCAGACTACCCATCAGAATATGACTACCGAAACGAGGTTTGGCAACCATCGGCATGGGGAAGTCAGTATAATTCTGCCACGGGAGAATATGGTTATTGGAATGAGGAAACAGATTACGAGGCTTATGATGATGCATATCAAGCATATCTAGAAGCGTATGAAAAATGGGAAACTAATTATAACGAAACCATGGATAAATATTATGTAGAAAGGGATATTTATGAAGGAAAAGAAAACAGAGATGAGCTGCGTTTAGCCCTTGATCATGAGGAAAATGCTGTAACGTATAATAAATATTTACTATACTACTGGAATGATGGTAAAGAAGAACTTGTGGCTTCTGATTTAGCAGGGAGCTGGGAATATCAAAAATATTTAGCAGCATCTTCTACAAAGCCTATAGTCGTCTATCAAAAACACACCACTTCATCAGGTGGTTCCCAGAAGTTATCTGAGCTGGTAGAAGAGTGGGGGGGTTACTTCTATACCTATGACGTTATAGAACAGATAAGGAATAAGGTTGCAGAGACAAGAAGTGTATCAGAAGAAATCTTTGTTGCATCACAAGATAAGGAAAGTGTTATTGATGCTAATGAGGCTACTAGATGGTCAATTAGTGAAAATGGAACAATATACTTTCTAGATAATTATAACAGTGAAAAAGATTACGGTAGCCTTATGTCCACAACGATTAAGAATGCAGTGGCTGAAAAACCAGTTAAAATTGATGATGATGTTATGCGTTATTTTGAAGGAAACAATAATGGAAAGTACTATTACTTTAAAGATATAAAAAACAACTCAGGTGACCTATATCTAGAGGGAAAAAGGATTGCCGCAGATGTGTATAATTATTCTTTATACAACTATGAGGGAACAGATACGCTTATTTATTACAAGGATTATAGAGAAAATTACAACAATGGAACCCTTAGCATGTTAAAAGGTGGTGTGGAAACTAAAATTGCTGATGATGTCGCTTTTTATTCACCCCTTGATGAGAAAAACCTTGCCTATATAACTGATTATAATAGGGATAGACAAAAAGGTGATCTTATGCTGCATGATGGTAAAGACAAACCGACCTTAGTAGATTATGACGTTACAGGTCTGCTATGGAATAAAAAAATGTTAGGGTGGCGTGCGAGTTATTAAAAAATGAAGTCATATAGGGGGGATAATCCGTGTCAAATGAACCGTTAAATAAATTTCAAAGTGCTGTTAATCGTGCCACAGCAGCAATCGGGGTTAAAACATCTGTTTTTGTTGAGAGTGCCAAATTAAAAACACAAATAACCACACTAAAAAAAGAAATAGATTTTCTAAAAGAAGACTTAGGCATTAGAATATTTGAATTGTGGGAACAAGACCAAGCAACTGCAGATCTAATAGAAGAACAATGCCATAAGATAAATGAGGGATACAAAAAAATAGACCAGTGGAATATTCAAATTGAGCAATTAGAACGTGAAGAGGCTAATGTGATGGGGGCAAAGATACAACAAAAAAATGCCCATGCTCAAAAAGTCTTAGGGTCTGTTTGCCCTAGCTGTCATGAGAAATATGATGAGCAATTGAATTTCTGCCGAAAATGTGGTACAAAAATGTAAAAACTGCTCCTAGACTTAAGTCTAGGAGTATTTTTTTGGATAAATCTAGAATTAAATGGTATAATGGTAGAAAGACGTCAA
>CAZLPH010000026.1:4292-18817 GCA_964561345.1 uncultured Candidatus Epulonipiscium sp. | reverse complement strand
TTTGTTTAAAGAATTATCCTTGTTTTCCTCAGCTTGCTTCAAATAGTATTGTTCTAAGTCAACTTCCATAGCAATGGCTACTGCTAAAACATTCATTATTTTGCCCCCTTTGATATAATTTATATCTTCTAGCTTATATTATAGCATAAAATTGGGGATTATGTGGGAGATTGCCGAAAAGTGAATCAACCCCAGAGTGCCTGTCCCCACTTCACTCTAATGAAGTGGGGACAGGCACCTAAGGTTTCAACGATGCCAAGTACCAAGAAAATTATAAGTGCCCTTGGCAACTTTTAACGACGCAAGGAAGTTATGTTGTCAAGGGCACTTATGATTTTCTTAACCTTAGATTCTTATTTTAAAAACTCTTCCAATTGTTGTTTGGTTTCTTCTGGTAAGGCATCCATTAGGTAGTTGCGGTCTAAAACCCTATTGGCCTCATAGGCCTGGATCATAATTTGGTTTGCCTTGTCCACTTCTTCTTTTAATTCTCTAGCAGACAGAAGGCCACCTGCTTTCCCTCTAATAATAACCTGTTCTAGGGCATCTGATGTTGCCACAGTTATGCGGTACTTACCGTGATGGTCATAGACGAATTTCTCAATATAATGGTCTGCTGTTTGGGCTTCTTCTGTGTAGACCACATGAATATTGTGGTAATCCATAATGTCAGCCCTATTGCCTTTAACCCTATAGGCATCAAATACCACAATAATACGAGATTTTTTAATCCCTTGGTAATTACTTAGGCAATCTAAGAGTTTCACCCTGGCACCATCCATATTATCTTCTGTCATAGCCTTTAGCTCGGGCCAATCAAAAATAATATTGTAGCCATCTACAAGGAGGTAGTCTTCTTTGACTGCTTGAGTCTTATTGGGATAGGCTGCCGGTTTATAGCTGTTACCACGAATAATTTTCGGCTTTTTCCATGCAGATTTTTTCCCCTTATTGGCATTAACAACTCTATCTAAAATGGCATCTATTTCTTCTGTGCTCATAGACTGCTTATTTCTAAATCTCGCTTGGTCAGCAACTTCTTGTAACAAAACTTCTTCTGGCTTAAAAGAATTTTCTATGTGCATGTAGTCATAAACCTCATCCCAGCTAACTGAAAATCCAGCCCCCTGGCGACAAAAGACTGATCCTGTTGGATTTTCTATATCTCTTTCAGAGTCATAGGCAATTTCCGCCATAACCTCTTTTGTGTTATGGCATGGTGCGTAACCTTTAAGACTCACAAATAACCTGCCATGTCCCTTTGAATAAGAAATGACTTCTGCGTGATAGTTTCTCATATTAATAACAGGCGCACTTCCTGTTAAAACTGTCAGTTCTTGTCCTGTTTCAGTGATTTTGTAGGTCCCATGCATATTTTCAATATCCGTCATAGCCCGTCCTACCATTTGACTTGGGATTTCTAGTTGAAAGTCATAATAAGGCTCTAGTAAAACAGACCTGGCCTGTTTTAAGCCTTGGCGAACTGCCCGGTAAGTGGCTTCCCTAAAGTCCCCACCTTCTGTATGGGCTTGGTGTGCCCGGCCCGCAACCAATGTTATTGTCATATCTGTAATGGCTGATCCTGTTAAAACACCCTTATGAACCTTTTCTTCAAGGTGAGATAAAACAAGTCTTTGCCAACTTTTATCTAGCATATCCTCACTACAATCTGCTGCAAATTTCAAACCAGATCCTACGGCTCCTGGCGCTAACAACAAATGAACCTCTGCATAATGTCTAAGAGGTTCAAAATGCCCCACTCCTTCAACCGTATTGCTAATGGTTTCCTTGTAAACAATACTTCCCGCGTCAAATGTTACAAGGGTATCAAAGCGCTCTTTTATAAGACTTTGTAAAATCTCAATTTGAACTTCACCCATAATTTGTGCTTGTATTTCTTGTAATTCCTCATTCCACACAATTCTTAGCTCTGGTTCCTCTTCCTCTATTTCACCAAGTTTAGGAAGCATTACCCTTGGATCACAGCCCTCTGGTAATAAAATCTGATAGGATAAAACAGGTTCTAACAAAGGTGAATGAGATGTCTTATCGATTCCCAGTCCCTCTCCTGGCCTTGTTTGAGTTAGACCAGTTACAGCACATATAGAACCAGCTGCAATTTCATTAACCACATCAAATTTCTCACCTGAATAGATCCTAATCTGATTAATCTTCTCTTCCCAACCTTCACCACTTAAGGCATCTCTTACTTTTATATTACCCCCAGTAACCTTCATATAAGTTAGGCGGTTTCCTTGGTCATCTCTGGCTATTTTAAATACCTTAGCACCAAAGTCCTTGGGGTAAGTAGCTGCCATTGTGTATCTTACAATGTCTTTTATAAAAGGCTCAATACCCTCTAATCTTAAGGCGGAACCAAAAAAACACGGAAAGACCTTTCGTTCTTTAATGACCCTGGAAATTTGAACATGGGTCATAGACCCCGTTTCTAAGTAGGCATCCATTAAAGCCTCATCAGACATGGCTAATTGATCATAGTAATCCTCTGTCTTTTGACCTGAAAATTCAATGCAGCCATCACTTAGGTTCTTTTTTAACCCTTTCATTAATTTAACTTTATCTGTTCCCTTTTGGTCCATTTTATTGACAAATATAAAAGTTGGTATCTTATACATAGTAAGTAGTCGCCATAAAGTTTTACTATGGCCCTGGACCCCATCAGCGCCGCTTATAACTAATATAGCATAGTCTAAGACCTGAAGGGTCCTCTCCATTTCAGCAGAAAAATCCACGTGTCCTGGGGTGTCTAGCAAGGTGATTTGGGTTTGATCTACCTCAAATATAGCCTGCTTAGAAAAAATCGTAATACCTCTTTCTCTTTCTAGGTCATTATTGTCTAAATAGGCATCCTTTTTATCTACCCGCCCAAGTTTTCTAATTTTCCCACTCACATAAAGCATGCCCTCAGATAATGTGGTCTTACCAGCATCTACATGTGCTAATATTCCAATGGCTAGTTTTTTCATATGCTATTTCAAATCCTTTACTTGTGTTTTATACTTTCTAGTTATAGTATAGCATATCCTATGTTTTTAGTTTGAATAAGTGGCTCTCTTTAATCTATGGTCACCTTGTTTTTTCCTTGTTTTTTTGATTGATACATGGCATCATCTGCTCTTTTTAAAACGTCATTATAATCAATGTCACCATCTTTGAAGTAAGAGAATCCTATAGAGACTGTAATCTTAATAATGTCATCATCCACGGGAATTTCTATGGCAGAGATTTCATTTAATATTTTCTCACCAGATCCTAATATGTTTTCCTCTTTTAGCCCTGGAAACACACCCACAAACTCATCTCCCCCCCAACGAATCAAGTGGTCGGAGCTTCTTATGATAGTATTTATAGTTCTAACTACCTCAATTAAAACAAGGTCACCTATTTTATGCCCAAAATGATCATTAATATATTTGAAACCATCAAGATCAAACATCATTACAGCAGCATTCTCACCTGTGGCTTTATAGTTTTTAAAATAGCTACTTAAGCTCTTCTGACCATACCTTCTGCTATAGGCTTTCGTTAGGGTATCTAAATTTATTTCTTTTTCTAATGATTGGGTTGACCTAGAGAACCGGTTTTTATCAATCCAATAAAGTATTGTAAAGCCCATTAATAAAACCACAAGAATATACCTTAATAACCGTATGGTAGATTCGCTAGATAAAGAGTAAATCTCATTATTTATTTTATCGGTAAACTCGTCTATGTCATCTAAGTGAAGTCCCATGGCAATAATCCAATTAAAATCTTTGTAGAGCTTTGCATAGGTAATCTTTTCTGATATCTCAGAGGAATTAGGTTTTTTAAAATAATAATTAAAAAACAACTCCCCATGCTCATTTATTCCCTGTAATTCCTCTAGATAAGGGAAGTTACCTGCTTCATCTGTCATATCCGTCGATAATAAATCCCCGTCTGTTTGTATTAGATTGGGATGGATTTTTCTAATGGCATAGTCCTTACCACCTTCATAGTTACGAACTTCATTAACCCAAATATATGAGTCGCTGGAAAACTTTCGGCTTTGTATTACTTCTGCTATTTCTTCTTTTACTAGGTCATCTATATATGCCTTACTAACACCAAATATTGCTTTTATATTATTTTTTTTGATTTCTCCGTAAGATGATAAGTCAGATTTTAGTTTCTTACTTGTTACTTCTATGGTCTCAAACTGGACATTTGGGGTGGTATATAATACTTGCCTGGTTTCATCATTCCACATAAAAGCGGTCCACATTTTAGAGCTTGTTTCGTCTTTGAAAGTCTCTTTAAAAAAGGTTATAAAGGCATCATCTGTTAACTTTAGCTCATCTTGGAGTCTTCTTAGCCTAGATTCTGTATTTCTCTTGTAATTCCTATATTTTGTTTCTCTTAAACGATCTATTTCTAGGAAAACATTGTTAACTGTGTCTTTTAAGAAGTCCTTTTTTAAGGCTATAATCGTTTTTTCTGTTTGAGCTAAATAAATTTTTTGAGTCTTTTGATGGGATAAAAGGTGAAGATAGATAACTGTAAGGCAAATTATTAAGGAAACAATCAATGATGTTATTTTATATCGGTTCTTACTTTTTTTGGCTTCTGCCTTCATTTTTCTCACCCATTTTCCTTCTGTTCTTTAAGTATTTCACTCTAGTTTGCTCCCTATCATTGCTTTTACCTTATTAGGTAATTCATCTATTTCCTCTTTTGTTAGCTTAGCTGTGTCTATCATAGGATGAATAAAAATCTCAACATCCCCTGGCTTAATCTTATTCCCGTTCTCTTCCATAAGTTTGGCTGAACCCTTGATCGTAATCGGAACAATAGGGACTTTGGGCTTTGTGGCAAGTTTAAAACTACCTCCCTTAAACTCCCCCATAGGCCCTCCTTTACTTCTTGTTCCTTCCGGAAAAATCACCATAGAATTCCCATCTTTTATAAGTTTAATACCGTCGATAATAGTTTTAACTGATTGCCTTAAATCATTTCGGTCCATAAAGACACAGTTAATTTCTTTCATCCACTCCCTTAATATGGGTACCTTCTTAAGCTCTGTTTTAGCAACAAATCCCTTGAATTTATCCACATAAACCATTAATAATGGAATATCAAAATTACTTTGATGGTTGCTCATAAATACAACCGGAATATCCTTTGGAATATTTTCTTCTCCATAAACCCTTACCTTAGCACCACTAATTTTTAGCTGAGCCTTAGCCCATTTTTTTGTAACCTGATGGACATATTCTTCTTTCTCTTGCTGTTTCCCTTGTGCTTCTAGGGAATTTGCCTTCCTTAGCTTTGGCAAGGTTCCGACTAAACTAAGGCCAAAATTTACAAACCATACAAACGTCCTAAACATACTCGTCCCTCCTAACATAGAACCTTATAACGGAATTGTATAAAAGGTTCTTAATCCATTTTTATCCACATACCATGTTACTTTATTATCGACAACAATTGGCTGGCTCTTAGATAGGCTAAAATTTTTAATGGTTTCAATCTCACCTAAGGCCTCACCTTGTCCATCAATTAATACATACTTTAAATCTCCCAAAACATCATTCTTATTATACTCTTCCCATAGTACCATAAGTTTGTTATTAGATATTTTAACAAGCTGAGGAATGGATCCGTTCTTATCCGTTCCTGTATATTTCTTAAGAGTCGTCTGCTTAACTGCATTGTTGGTTAAATTACTTTTGGCTACTGTAGCTATCATAATATCTCGCTGATCTTTCCCAAGCCCAACCATCTCATAGGATGTGTATTCTTTTACCAAAGAATGATTAACTGTGTTCATAGCCACAATATAGCTTGTTTGGGAGTCTTGGAACCCACCAATAGAAACCCCTGTCGCATTGGCCCCTACGTGACCTGGAATCTTAAACAAATCCACCGTATTATAAGCACTTCCACTCTCCTTACTTAAAACAATAGAGCGTGGATAAGCGTCACCATGGTCAAGGAGAACATGATTGTTATGATCAAAGAGGGCATACTGATCAAAGGAATGGCTTACATGATTACTTTGAAATCTCCCTAAATCATTGGTAACCTTCATTGCCGATGTATCAACAATAATGGTTAGTTGAGATTGGTGGTTTAGGCCATCACTTGTTTTGTATCTCTCCCTAGATGTGTGAAATACTAACTCATCCCCATATTCGGCCATCCTACCAGCAGCGGCGTCAAAAGGCTTTGTGGTAAAACTCTCCCCGCCTTTGATGGAAACACTATCAATTCGTTTAAAATCTTTATCATAACGTACAATGCGAATCACTTCTTTACCATTGTCTTCTTCTGTATTATTTTGGCCAAAGGCAACATAGTTGTAGGTCTCGCCGTTATAAAACCCACCGAATTTTGGAAGCTCATAGGCTATGGTATTACTTTTAATATGATTATATTGACTATCATATGTTTCAATTTCTAGATTTTCCTTTGCTTCAATGACACTAATTGTGCCATCTTTATTTTCTATGCTATGTGACGTAACTGTATCTTTCCATCTAGGAAAACTAGGATAAAGGCCATTATCCCTTGCCTCATATGCTGTTTCTACCCTATAAGCATTATCTGGAACCTTGGAATACAGTAATATCTGGCTTTTTTCCCCATCCCAGGCCATATCAAAACCAATAAGAGCACTTAAGTCCCTTAGTTTAAAGTAATTACTGCCATCAATATGAAAAACTGGTAGGCTGTATTCCTTGCCGTCCAGCAAAAAACCTGTACTTTTTAATGTGCCTGAATAGGTTCCTCCTGAGCTATACCATTTGGTATTTTCTTCTGCTTGGCCTGTATAAGGCTCCCCTGTCATAATCTCTATGAGTTTCTTGTCAGTGTTCCAGCTAACCTCAAAACGGCTTGTGCTGTTTGATAGGTTTTCTGCAATGTCTCGTAGTTTGAAATAATTGTTATTTGATACATTAAACCCTGTGGTCCAAATTTCTTTACCATCTAAAGATATACTACTTTGATTCACCGTGGCTTTAGTTTGCTCATTGGCAAAAACAGGTGCCATAAATAGTGGTGTTGCAATCATAATTGTTACTAATAAATATATGTATCTTTTCATGTCATATCCCCTTTAGTTTAATGGACTTGTCCTTAATATTAATAATAAAAGTTAAGACTATTACTTAAATTTCTTCCTGGGGACGTTAAGTACTTCCCGTTATAATATAAGCCTGATGACGCCCCGCCATCTAAACACATAGCACTCTTAAGGCCTAATTGGTTAACAATATCCTTAAGCTGGCTAACACTTGCTGAGACAGTGCCTATCATGAGTACATTATCATTTGTTACACCAATAAATGTGCGCTGGGCAACATTTGTTAAAATTTTTGCTTCTGTAAATCTTTCATCTTTAGGGTCTCCTGTTTTTTGGCCATTGATCCTTAAACTTGGACCAGCACTTATGGCATAAACCACATCTTCCCATTCGGACGCTGATGTTTGGGCCGGATAATAGATTGTTTTATAACTAACACTATCTCCTAGCTTAAATCTATCTGGTCTTGTTGTGGCCACAATGAAGCCATCCTTAGGGACTTGTCTTGACGCTGTAACAATCTTCTCTACTTTTCCATTAATACAAACCACTGCTGACCACCCACTTGAGAGGGGTATATTACCTCCGTATTCAGGTGTATAGAGAACATTTGTACTTGTGTCAGGCGTTGGGCGATTTACCCGGTAACTTACCCAACTTTCTTGCCCATTAACATAACCTTGCACACGGGTCTGGACAAAATCTATGAGCACTTTATTATCTGCTGTGACGCCAATAGTGGAACCAATATCTGTTATATGTAGGACTTTTCCATTGGATACGATTGTGCCATCTGGTAAGGGAATATCCCCATTGTATGCTGCAAAATAAGTTCCGTTAACACTGGCTTTTGCCCCTCCTGCTAATGTTTTAAGTGCCTGTGTCTGGGTGACTGTGTTATTAGCTGTAGCAACCTTCATTTTTACTTTAGGATCATTCATATTAATGGTGACATAGCTAACCTTTTTACCGCCTGCTGTTTTGGAACCACTCCTAAAGGTATCACCCGTCACAGCCGCTTTAGGCGTATCTACGATGGTTTCTAGCTGCCATTCTTTGACCTCATTAGCAAATGTGATTTTGAGCCTTCCTTTTTGATAATCTACCAGGCCACCTAAAGCTTCCCCAATAAAACGAATTGGGACATAAGTTGTTCCTTTTATAATTTGTGGTTCCACTTGTAATTCTGTCTTATGGCCATTAACACTTGCATGTTTACTTCCCAAGACAGCCCCCACTATAGAATCCTTATAAATTACAGTAATTTTTTTACTCATATTATCATAGTTTACGTCAGCCCCTAATTCTTCACTAATGGTACGTAGTGGTACCAAGTTAGTATTGTTCTTATTAACAACCTTTAGTGTCCCGGCCTCTGCCTTATTACTAAATAATGTTATGCCTAACAATATCATTCCTAGCATCTTACTAAATTTTATAGCGTTTTTCATTATACCTGGCTCCTTTTAAGACTACTTTTATAAATACCTACTATATCTTCAAAATCCACTTCTTCCGTATGATTTTTAAGTTTTGCTTTATTAGAAACAAAGGCTCTTGCATACTGGTTTATTTCTTCTTCTGTCATATCTATCTTAACATCTATTAACTGATCAAAGATAATTTCTAATTCATCTAAGTTTTTTAACCCCAATAGAGATAACATTCTTTTTATTTTTGTTTGATCTTTAAAAGACCTTAGATATCCCATGGTCAAAATTCCATTAGCAAGGCCGTGGGGCATTCCCTTAAAGTAGGTCAATGGATAGCCCATGCCATGAGGCAGGGATGTTCCATTTTGGGCTATTTGGATTCCTCCTAAAGCTGATGCAATCATAACATCAGATCTAAATCCATGGTCTAAGTCTTTGGCTACTAGATTTTCAAAGCAAGACCTAAATAAGTCAAAGCCTTTTTCACCGTAGATATCTGACATATAAGTACTATTTGCATTTAAATAGCCTTCTACTAAGTGGGTAAAAGCATCAATAGATGTATTGACAGTAATATCATAAGGCAAGTCAAATGTATATTTGGGATCTAAAAATGAGACCACTGGAAATATACTTTGACCTAAGTTTTTCTTTGTTTTCTCTTTGTTGGAGGTTACGATACTATACTGGGTAACTTCTGAGCCTGTACCTGATGTTGTTGCCACTGCAACCACTGGCATAGCCTCTAGTGGTCCTGCACTGAAAATATTTTCTTTATTAATATCAGGATTTTTTATAAAGATAGCAATGGCTTTTGCCGCATCCATAGGTGAGCCACCACCTATACCAATAACAAAATCCGCTTGCATATCTTTTCCTATTTGACTTCCTTTTTCGATTGTTTCTAGGGATGGATTTTCTTCTACCTCATCAAATAGGATGGCGTCTATACCCTTTGATGAGAGCGCTTTTCTTATGTCATCATAGGCACCATTCTTTTTAGCTGATTTTTTGCCTGTAACAATTAGGGCTTTTTTTCCTATGTGAGCAAATACGGCCTTGTTATTTAAAACAGCATCTTTGCCAAAGTACACCTGGGTTGGCATTAAATATTGAAATTTCATCTCTATTACACCTGTCCTTTTTTAATTTCGTCTACGATATCTTTTACGATTGGCTGTGGAATCATATGGGGCGTTCCTAAATAATAGCCTTGCATATAATCCACACCCATTTCAATTAATTTTTCCATTTCGCTTTTTGTTTCTATTCCCTCTGCTATAATTTTTGTATCCCTGTTTTTGGCATAGGACAAAATATTCTTAACTAATTTTTGCCTATTATAATCTCGGTCAATTCCTCTGATAATAGCCATATCTATTTTTATAAATTTTGGTGATAATATTAAGAGTGTGGTTTCACTGTTATAGCCTGAACCAAAATCATCTAGGGCTAGGTGACTTCCCCATCTTCCTACTGCCTCTTGCTTAACCCTTGTACACTCTTCGTTACTTTGCTCATTTTCTATGATCTCAACCACAATACGGCTTAGGTGTTTTTTATATTTCTTTTCAAACCTTTCTAGTTCCACATCTGATAACCTATGGTTAGGAATGGAATTAATAAATACTTTGGCATTTCCAAAGGCCTCTTGGTTGTTTACAAATCCTTCTATGGCTTTAAACCAGGTAAGTCTTTCAATATCAGCTAGTTTAGATTGGGAATGAGCCAACCTAATTATATCAAGAGGCGATTTTAAGGTCTCTAATTGAGGACGCATTAAGGCCTCATAGGCAAATACTGCCCCCGTCCTTGCACAGACAATAGGCTGAAATGCAAATTTAACCAGCTCATCATCAATAAACTTATTAAGTTCCTCTTTTCCATCTAAGAGAATAGAGTCCCGCTCATATCCTTTTTGATTAAATTCACCTATGTTTCCCTTGTCTGTATTTTTAATGGTATACATGGCAAAATCCGAGTATTTAATTAATTCTTCATAATTCCTTGAATCATCAGGATACCAAGCAATTCCTGCGGATGCCCTAAGACGCAAGGTGGTTCCATTAGGCATGGTTAAAAATGTTTGGTATAACATATTTTTCATATCCCATACTCTTTTTCTTATTTCTTCTTTTGTTTTATAACCATAAATAAATGTATAAAACTCATCCCCTGATATTCTGCCCACAATGGCATTGTGAATGGTTGCTTTATTTAATATACAAGCTGCCTGTTTAATATACTGGTCGCCACAATCGTGTCCATAGGTATCATTAATATACTTTAGATTATCTAAGTCCCACATAATAAAGGCAGCTTGGTCAATGTCTGAATCCTTCATTTTCTTTTTAACTTGTACATGGAATGCACGCCTATTTAAAAGATGGGTTAAGACATCATGGTCCCTCTCATACTCTAGCTTTCGTTTAGCAATCATATCTTCTGTTACATCTTCAATAACCCCTAAGGTTTTACCTCTCGCCTCTTGTATTTTCATCCGAATCCAACTAATGCTCCCATCGGTTCTTTCGTACTTATATATATTATCTTGATCAGGTTCTAATTTTTTTATAATATTTCCTATAACATCATCAAATATATGTGTTGCAATATAATTTGTTTCTTTATTCTCTTTCTTTATTTCTAAAATATCAAACAATCTGTCCGTTAAAAAAACCCTTTCCTCCTTATGTGCATGTTCAAAAGCCCCAATTGGCACATCTACCATACTAATAATCTGTGATAACTTTGAAGAAGAGTCAGCAACTTCACCACTTAGGGTTTCAATTGCTAGGGCAAGGTTATCTATTTCTGTAATATTGGTTTTTGTAAGAGCAATAGGATTACTAGGGTCACTCCTTAGAACTGTTTGAATCAGTTTTGTAATAGGCGTCATAAACCATGTCATAATAGCATATACACTCATCATCCCTAAACATAAGGATATCAAAATAGATAGGCCAATGGTTGTCATAATCTTTATGATTGGCTGCAATAAAATATTTTTTTCGACAAAGCCAATTAGGGCCCACCTCTCATCTTCAAAAGGCGTATTGCTATCATATAAGATCATATTTTGTACCGCCCCATAGACATCTACATCTGATGGTTTATCTTTTTTCAGGCTGTATGCCTCAAGGTTCTCTGTGCTTTTAGTCAAAATTATTTGACTTTGGTCTCCCACTAGACTTTTGAATATTGGACCAGACGAAACGATTTTTTCATACCTTCCTTCTTCTTTGGCCTCTATTCCTAAGAGATAGCTACCTTGTTTTTTTCTTGCTAGCTCATCATAAGGAAGATAATTACGTAGGTAATCTAGGGTTATTTCCACTCCCATTACCCCATAAGGAATTCCGTCCTTATTCAGCAATGGAATAGAGTAGGTTATGGCCTCTAGCCCTTCTGGATTTAGGGAAAAAGGCTTGCTCCAGTAGCCTAAATCATTATATGAAATACCCGGGTTTTCTTGAGCAGCTAAGAAAGGCTTATAATAAAAGTCTGATGTCGCATCCCCCTCTATTAGCTCAAATTTTCGGGACCACCTCTTACCTAATGGGGCATCTATTACTCTTGCTGCTCCTATTGGGCCCCTTTCCATAATAAGATCCGAATTATCTGATGGATTAAACAAGGGGTCTAAATCACGAATGTATATCCCTTCTTGGCTTCCTTCCTTCTCTAGCATAACAAAAACCCCTGTTACACCGCGTTGCCTTAGGAATAAAACCGTCCTAGGTGCAATATGCTCTAGAAGTCTAGGCCTTGAATATGGGCTTTTATCAAAGTCTACCTTGTCTACTTGTTCTTGAACATAGACCTCTAAATCTGCCATATTAGACCATTGTTGTGTCATGATCTTTTCTATATTGTTTTTTCGTCCCCTAACATGATCACTAAATATCTTCACATATTCATCTGAAAGTTGCTGGATAGTACCACCACCAAAAATGCTTACGACTAGAAAAAGCCCTTGTATAAACAGCACAACAAGCACGGCTTTGGCTAATCTTCTTTTCATAGATGTCTTATCAAAAGTATGGTTCTTCATCCTCTTAGCTCCTTTTGTCTAATACTTAAGCATGCTTTTAGCGTATTATTTTCCCAAGATTTTCTTGGAAGTCTAAAAGCCACTGTTCAAAAGATGTGTTTGTTAGGACATAATTTATTGCCTCTTCATGGCTTTTACCCCTATTAATAAGTTCAAGCACTATTTTTCTATCTTTTCTTGCTTGGTCTGTTAGTGCATGTGTTAAAAAATCCCTAGCCTCATCCGCATTTTCAAAAACTTGGGCCTTGTATAACTCATAGGTCTTTACTTGATCAATTGATACCCTTAAAGCCATCTGTTGCTGCTTTGAGATTTTTCTCTCATCTGCTTGCCCAAGTTTTTCTTCAAAAACATCTTTTATATTTGCTTCTTTGGCTACGGGTAAATAACCTGTCTCTAAACAAAAGGTCATATTTCTTTCCGCTTCCGTAAACCATTTTAAGAATTCTACTGATGCTTTTTCATGGGCCTTATCTGATTTGAGCACAACCATGCCTGCTCCTTGCTGTATTGCATGGGGTTTGGTATTTTCAAAGCTTGGAACCGCTAATATGAGTGGCTCAATATTATACTGGGCTTCTTCTCCTATGGTCACGTCATCTGGGAAATAGCTGGCCCCAGCTGTGGACCCTACAAGTGCTATTATTTCCCCTGTTCTAATGTCATCTGTACTAAACCTTCCATATGAGCCATAATACCCTTTAACATAAGGAACATAGTAGCAATCCCACAGTCTTCTCATAATTTCTTTATTAATTTTCACCCTTGTTATGTTGTTTTCTACTTCAAATAGTTCCTGGCCTAGCTGCTTTGCCCCAACAAGCATATAATTGGCCATGGCATCTCTACCAAAAAAGGCTTTTCCATCATTGGTTAAGTCTGTTAGGCTATCTGTCCACTGATAATATAACGCTGCAGTTCTTGCTAATCCTTCCCAGCTTTCTAAGTCTTCTATTTTTGCCCCTGTAGCACTTACAAATTTATCCCAATCTGTTTTGTTAATCATCATGACTTCTGTTGCTTTTGCAATTGGGAGTATTTTCAACTTCTGATCCTGACCTAAGTATCCTTCTTCAATATAAGAATCCACATATTTTTCAATCTCTTTCTTTTTTATGTATTGGGTTAGATCTACAATTAGCCCAAGCTCATCTAATGGATGAGATGTATCTGGATAAGCTGTAACAATATTGGGAATTTCTTTAGCCCCAACTTTTTTGTAAGCAGCGTCTAATATTGTTTTTTGCAATTCATTAATATTTCCTTGGCTAAAGGCTTCTACAACAATTCCTTTTTCAAAACCAAGTGTTTCATTAAATTCTGCAACCATCTCATCAAGGGCTATCTTTTGTGTGCCATTATAATGGTGGCGTATTTCAATGACGGTTTTTGTGTCCCCTCCCCTTTTACAGCCTGTTAAAGACAACATAAATAGAATACAAAAGCCTAAAATCTTTATAAATAATATTTTTCTCATCCCAACCCCCAATGTCATCCTATAAAACCCCTCAATTCCCCATATTGGTTCACTGTTTTAACTACCATTATATCACGCTTGTATCAACAATTCTACAAACTAACAATTAAAGCTAATACTGCATAAACTAAAATTAAAACATTATATTTTTACCCTGGTTAAAATCTTTTCTTTAAAAGCTATTGACTTTACATTTATATAAGGCTATAATTCTCAACATAGTAAACATATATGTATTATATATTTCTTTGGAGGTGTAAGTTTTATGGACATTAGTTTTATTTTCAAATACATTCCCCTTTATATAAAAGCCACTGTACTTACTCTAACCTTGGCTTTTTGGGGAGTTGTTTTATCCGTCATTATAGGCTTTATCTGTAGTATGATCATTTACTTCAGAGTAAAATTCTTAAGACATATTGTCAGTGGCTATATTGAGCTATCTCGCAATACACCCCTTCTTATTCAACTATTTTTTCTTTACTATGGTTT
>CAZLPH010000026.1:0-4192 GCA_964561345.1 uncultured Candidatus Epulonipiscium sp. | reverse complement strand
ATTGTAAGTGCCATTGCACTTGCAGATCTAATGTTTGTTGCAAAAGATTTGATTGGTATGTATTACAAAACAAACGAGGCACTTTTTATGCTTGTCATGGCTTATCTAATTGTTTTGTTACCCCTTTCACTTATATTTACTTTTATAGAAAGGAAGGTGCGCCATGCAGGATTTGGGGGCTAGTATTATTTTTGAGGGGTCTAATTTAACAAGACTTATAAGCGGCTTATGGGTAACCACAAGAATTGCCTTAATCTCTATTATCATTTCTTCTATACTTGGTATGATCTTTGGAATCATTATGACGTCTCAAAATAAGATCATAAAACTTGTTTCAAGACTGTATTTAGAGGCAATTAGAATTATCCCTGTCCTTGTATGGCTGTTTCTTTTTTACTTTGGCTTACCTAAGCTCCTCCATATTCATTTAAGTGGCGAGTTGGTTTCTATCCTTGTCTTTAGCCTGTGGGGGACAGCAGAAATGGGAGATATTGTAAGAGGGGCTATTAGCTCCCTGCCAAAGCATCAAAAAGATAGCGGCAAGGCTATTGGCCTTACGGATGAGCAGGTATATTTTTATATTATTATCCCCCAAGCCGTACGCCGATTGGTTCCTACTGCCATAAATCTTGTCACCCGTATGATTAAAACCACATCACTTGTTGTTTTAATTGGTGTTATAGAAGTTTTAAAGGTGGGCCAACAAATAATTGAATCATCTATACTTAAAAATCCAACAGCTTCATTTTGGGTTTATGGCTTTATTTTTTTACTGTACTTTATGATCTGCTATCCAATTTCTCTTGTTTCAAAAACCTTAGAAAAAAGATGGCAAAGTTAGGAGGTGATGGTATGACATCCCAAGAAAAGTTATTAGAAATAAGTAATTTAAGTAAGCGCTATGATGATGTGAAGGCATTATCTGATATTTCCCTAGATGTTCATAAGGGTGAGGTTGTGGTATTACTTGGCCCTTCAGGTTGTGGCAAGAGTACCCTGCTCCGCTGCATTAATGGCCTAGAAGAAATTCAAAATGGAAAGATTAAGCTACAGGGTAAGGTTATTAATGAAGATAAAACAAAGTGGCATCTAATCCGCCAAAAAATAGGAATGGTCTTCCAAAGTTATGACCTCTTCCCACATATGAGCATTATAGAAAACATTCTACTAGGTCCCCTTAAAGTGCAGAAAAGGGATAAAAAAGAAGCTACACATCAAGCTTTAGCCCTACTTGAAAGGATAGGCCTCCTAGATAAGAAAGATGCTTACCCAAGGCAACTATCTGGTGGGCAAAAACAACGGGTCGCCATTGTTAGGGCCCTGTGTATGAATCCCGAAATAATCCTATTTGATGAGGTCACAGCAGCTTTAGACCCTGAAATGGTAAGGGAAGTCTTAGACCTTATGCTTGAGCTCGCTGACCAAGGGATGACCATGGTCATTGTTACCCATGAGATGCAGTTTGCCCAAGCTGTGGCTGACCGGATTATCTTTATTGATCAGGGGAAAATCGCAGAAGAATCAACCCCAAAAGAATTTTTTACAAATCCAAAAACAGAACGCGCAAAGCGTTTCCTAAACATATTTAATTTTGAAAGAGGTGCTTTATAATGAAAAAATTCACAAAAATCCTATCCCTATTATCACTTTTTACCCTAGCTACTGGTGTCTTAGCTGGTTGTCAAGGCGCCGGTGCTAAAACCGGCCTAGAAGCCATAAAAGCAAATGATAACGTTAGAATTGGTGTCTTTAGCGACAAACCACCCTTTGGTTACATTGACTCAAATGGGGATAACCAAGGCTTTGATGTTTATATTGCCAAACGATTTGCCAAGGATTTATTAGGTGATGAGAGTAAGGTTGAGTTTGTACTGGTTGAAGCAGCTAGCAGGGTTGAGTATCTAGAATCTGATAAGGTTGATATTCTTCTGGCTAACTTTACTGTAACAGATGAGCGAAAAGAAAAGGTTGATTTTGCAAACCCTTATATGAAGGTATCATTAGGTGTTGTATCACCTGATGGAGACCTTATAACAGATGTGGACCAACTAAAGGGCCAGAAACTTATTGTTAACAAGGGAACAACGGCTGAAACATATTTCACCAAAAACCATCCTGATATTGAGCTTCTAAAATATGATCAAAACACAGAAGCATTCCAGGCCCTACAAGATGGCCGCGGGGCTGCCCTGGCCCATGATAATACCCTAATCTTTGCTTGGGCAAGAGAAAACCCTGGCTTTACAACTGGCATACCAACACTGGGTGATTTAGATACCATTGCCCCTGGTGTTAAAAAGGGAAATACAGAACTTCTTGAATGGATTAACCAGGAGCTTATAGAACTTGGCAAAGAGCAGTTCATCCATGAGGCCTATAATGAAACCCTCTTACCTGCTTACGGGGATGAGATTGACCCTGAAGATATTGTTGTAGAAGGTGGTAAGTTTTAAAAGCGTCTATAAAACCCCTCTCCTTAATGCCTACTTGGCACTAAAGGGAGGGGTTTTATTATTGTAAGATTCTGGCACTTTTATGAGTGCCATACTTCTTTTGCTATTTCATTAACGAGCTGTAACTTTGCCCATTGTTCTTCTTCTGTTATCTTATTTCCTTCCTCTGTGGAGGCAAAACCGCACTGTGGACTTAGATACAAACGATCTAGGGGAATATACTGGGCTGCCTCATGAATACGTTTAATAATATGTTTCTTATCTTCGAGCACTGGTGATTTGGTTGTAATAAGGCCTAGGACAACCTTCTTATTGCCATTTACATATTTTAAGGGCTCAAAGCCACCAGAGCGCTCATCATCAAATTCTAAATAAAAAGCATCTACATCTGCCTTTGTAAATAAATCCTCTTCTATTGTATTATAGCTCCCCTCGGAAGCCCATGTGGAGTGGAAGTTGCCCCGGCAAACGTGTGTGGTAATGACTAGGTCATCTGGTTTGCCTTCTATGGCGAGATTATTAATACGGATGAATTTATCAATTTCCTTCTGCAAGCCTGCCTCATCTGTTCCAAATATAAACTTGGCATTAGGGTCTACAAATACCCCCCATGTACAATCATCAAATTGGATATTTCTGCAACCTGCATCATATAAATCTTGAATTACCTTTTTGTATCCTGCTACAAGGTCCTGAATAAGATCCTCTTCATTTGGATAAATTTCTTTTGTTCTTTCTATGTTGTCAGGTATAATCACTTGAAAAAGAAATTGTGCTGGTGCAGGTATTGTCTGGCGGGCAATAACATTTTTATCTTCTTGTGCCTTTACAAATTTAAAGTGGTCTACAAAAGGATGATTGCCTACTGATACTTTTCCTGTTAAAAAGGTATCGTCAATGAGGGCGGGTTCATGATGAAATGGAATTCCTGTTTTTGTCTTTTCATGGCCTACCCCATTGAATGCCCACATAAAATCAAGGTGCCATGAGCTTCTTCTAAACTCACCATCTGTTATAACCTGTAGCCCTACCTTTTTTTGTTTATCTATTAAGTCTATAATAGTCTTATCTTCTACTGCCTTAAGCTCTTCCCCATTAATCTTTCCACTTGTATAATCTTCTCTTGCCTGCTTTAACTCATCAGGTCTTAAAAAACTTCCTACAACATCATACCTAAAAGGTGCTTTCTTACTCATAATACCCATCTCCTATCATTTTATTAATTTATGTTTTATTATTTGCTTTATTTTTTAAATAAGTATTGTTCTTATCTAATAGTATATATGACTTTCATTTATTTCGAAAATACATAAAAAGGTGTGTTTGCTATAGTCTGAAGCTATATCAAACACACCTACAATTTACTTACTTTATTAACTATAATTGGCCACATGCTTATGTAGAGCTTCCATATAAGACTTGCCATACCGGCTAAGGGCCATATTTTTTTGCTTAATAGTACCGACCCGCATATGTTCATCTACTTGAAGGGGCCTAGCCACAATATTTTCCCCGTTTAGAGCCTTACTAATAACCCCAGTGCTAACTGTATAGCCATTTAAGCCTACTGCTAGATTAAAAAGCGTGGCCCTGTCCCTTACCTTAATGTTTTTATTCCGATCAAGGGTACTTAGAATTTCTTCTGAGAAATAAAAGGCGTTATATTCCCCTTGTTCAAATGAAAGGTATGGATAGGCTTGTAACTCAGCTAGGGTAATCATGTCCTTGTCCACAAGTGG
>CAZLPH010000025.1:16189-18853 GCA_964561345.1 uncultured Candidatus Epulonipiscium sp. | reverse complement strand
CTAAAAGGAAATGTTATAGTGCATAAGAGATTCCTTCTGTTATAATTTTGTCAAACCATGTACAATTAAGTTGGATAAATAATTAACAAGGATTGGTCTATTAATTATTTAAACACAATAAAATAGTAAGACATACATATTTTAAAGGGGGAGAATAAAATGAAAAAAAACGAACAAATTATTGGCTGGATAGGACTTATTTTAGTACTGCTACTTGGAAAAACATTTTTATCATCAGATATGTTGTTTTTTAGGTTACTAGTTGGTATGGGCTTTGGCTATGCTTTATCGAGGTCATATTCAGGGTTTGCCGGAAGTGTTAACCGTGCCTTTAATACAGGATCAACCAAATTAATGAGAAGTCTTATGGGCCTTTTCTTTTTTTCAGCCCTTGTAACAGCAGGGTTTTTATTTAAAGCAAATCCAGCAGACTACGGACTTTGGATTAACCCAATTAACCTTGGATTAATCCTTGGTGGTATCTTATTTGGATTTGGTATGGCATTTTCATCATGTTGTGCATCAGGTGTACTAACAGATTTAATTACGGGACTACCAAGAGCACTGATAACCTTAATATTTTTCTCCTTTGGCGTATTTATAGCATTTCCGCTGCAAAAAACAGCAGGCTGGGTTAGTAACTCATGGTTTGCAACATCAGTAGGACTAGAAACAGCAGGCGGCGTCTTTTTACCAGACTTATTTAAATGGGACGGCCTAGAAGGATATTTAGGCGCACTGATAGTAACAGGAATCTTTTGTGCTATAGTTGTATTGTTGTCATATCTTTACGAAAAAAACCGCAAAGAAAACAAGACATTCACAGGGATTCAAACAGAAAACATGCAAGATGCAGTCGATACATTTGATAGCAAAGATTTTGATGTATTAAGTGAAACAACTTATAACAGAGCATTTGTTAAGCCTTGGACACTAGCACAAGGATTCTTAGTTCTAGGAACACTTTATACGATCCTAATGGGTGTTACAAAATCAGGATGGGGTGCATCAACGCCATACGGACTATGGTTTGGTAAATTCCTTATGATCTTTGGTGTTTCAGCTGAGGGGTTAGCATCTTATACACTTATGCCAGATACAGCCTTTACAACACCATTTTTTCAGCACGGCGTTTCTGTTCAAAACTTTGGTATTTTACTTGGAACAATGATTTTCTTACTAACCGCTGGGCTCTTTAAGACGACATTTATGTCAGAGCTTAAGATTACAGGAAAAGAAGGGGCCTTATATGCCTTAGGTGGCCTTACAATGGGGGTTGGAACAAGACTTGCTAATGGCTGTAACGTTGGGGCATTATACACACCAATTGCCAACTTGTCACTTGCAGGATGGGTTTTCCTCGTGGTAATGGTTATTGGCGGGGTACTTGGGAATAAGTTTTCAAAATTCTGGTTAAAATAATATATTCTAAGGAGGAATTATTGCTATGAGCAAAAAAATATTAATTATCGGTGGGGTGGCCGGAGGAGCGTCAGTAGCGGCAAGAGCCAGAAGGCTTGATGAATCAGCAGAAATTATCATGTTTGAGCGTGGGCCACACGTATCCTTTTCAAACTGTGCCCTTCCATATCACTTAAGCGGTATGATAGAAGAGAGTGATGATTTGGTTTTAATGAATCCAGAGCAGTTCAAAAACCAATATAATATCATTGCTAGGGTTAATAACGAAGTTACCAAAATCAACAAAGAAGATAAAACAGTTACGGTTAAAAATCTTCTAACAGGTGATCAGTACACAGAGTCTTATGATAAACTTTTTGTATCACCAGGGGCAAAAGCTATTATGCCAGCAAGCATTGAAGGCCTAGATAGTCCAAACGTGTTTATCGTTAAAAACGTGGTAGATATTAAAGCACTTCAAGGCTTTATCACTAAAAATAAATCAGAAAATATTGCGGTTGTTGGTGGGGGCTACATAGGTGTTGAGGTAGCAGAGAACCTAAGACTTGCCGGTAAGAATGTACACTTAATTGAGTGCGCAGACCAAATAATGAATCCTTTTGATGTTGACATGGTTCAAATCCTTCATAAAGAAATGATGGATAATGGCATTGATCTTGTTTTAAATGATGGCCTTAAAAAGGTTAATAGTGATTCAGTTGAACTGCTATCAGGAAAGACAATAAATGTAGAGGCAGTGGTTATGGCAATTGGTGTTTCACCAGAAATAAGTCTGATTGAAGAAGCTGGGCTTGAAATCGGTACAACAGGTGGTATTAAAGTAGACCGTAACTACCTAACCAATGACCCAGACATTTACGCTGTAGGAGATGCTATTGAAGTGTATAATAGCTTAACCAAGCAGCCAACCAGATTACCACTTGCAGGTCCAGCCCAAAGACAAGCAAGGGCAGCAGCGGATCATATGTACGGCATACCCCATAACAATACTGGTCTTATTGGATCATCTATCGTTCAGGTATTTGACCTATCAGCAGCTTCAACAGGCCTTAGTGCAAAAGCAGCTAAAATTGCTAAAATTCCACATGACTTTGTTTATATTATCCCAGGGGACAAAGTTGGCTTAATGCCAGACAGTAACCCCCTACACTTTAAGCTTGTTTATGAGTACCCAACAGGTAGGATATTAGGGGCCCAAGCAATCGGTAAAGGGAATGTTGATAAGCGGGTTGATATTATTGC
>CAZLPH010000025.1:14272-16089 GCA_964561345.1 uncultured Candidatus Epulonipiscium sp. | reverse complement strand
TAGGGGCCCAAGCAATCGGTAAAGGGAATGTTGATAAGCGGGTTGATATTATTGCAACAATGATAACAATGGGGGGAACACTAGAAGACCTTAAAGAACTTGAGTTATGCTATGCACCAGGTTTTGGAACAGCCAAAGATGTTGTTAACCATGCAGCTCTTGTAGGCCTTAACTTATTAAACGGTCGGTTTAAACAAGTGCCAGTATCAATGACAAGAGAACTTGTAGAATCCGGCGCCTTTATTGTAGACGTAAGAGAAAAAGATGAATTTGCCCTTGGACATATTACCAACGCCATAAATATTCCCCTAAGTGAGTTTAGAGGAAGGGTAGATGAAATACCAAAAGATAAGCCAGTTTACTTACACTGTCGTTCAAGTCAAAGAAGTTACAATGCAGTCCTTGCCCTTCAAGGTATGGGCTATAAGAATGTCTTTAACATGTCAGGATCTTACTTAGGAATTTGTAACCATGAATACTTCCAAGATCAGTTAACAGGCAGAGATAAAATTGTTACAGAGTATAACTTTAACTAGAACTAACAAGATCATACAGTGCTTGACAATATAGAGCAGTAACATATAATTAAATCATAATACGATTGTTATCATGCAATTGTATTATGATTTTTTTAATGCCTAAAGACATTTAACAAATATAATAATATAAAATAAGGAGAAGATTATGGGAAAACATTATGGGAACTTACAAAGGGTAAAGGATGGCAAAATAAAATACGGCATAACCCCTAATATTATTGGTGGCTTTATTTTGCCAGATCAGTTAGAAACAATCGCTAAAGTAACCAAAAAATACAATGGTGTTTTAAAGATAACATCAGGTCAAAGGATTTTAATTACCAACTTAGAAGAAGAAGATCTCCCAAACATCTGGGACGAGCTAGGAATGGACCCAGCCGTTGTCTCTCAAAACTCCATAAAAAACGTGGAAATGTGTCCAGCAGGATTTTGTAAACGTATGAAATATAATACCATTGGTATCTCCATGAAGCTATACAACAAATACTTCCAAATGGAAATGCCATGCCGAACCAAAATTGCCGTAGCAGGATGCAGAAATGCTTGTGGTGGCGTTTATAGCAAGGATGTGGGTGTTATTTCAGACACCAATGGTTTGCTAATGGTCGTAGCAGGAGGTTCTGCAGGCTTCCATCCTAGGATTGCGGATATTGTTGTAAGAGATTTAACGGAAGATGAGGCCTTAGTGGTCATTGACAAGTTATTCGTCTACTACCAAGACCAGGCTAATCCAGGTGAAAAGCTTGGAGACTTCATCGACCGAACAGGCTTAGAAGCGCTGCAGGCGGCTTGTGCCTAAAATGGTTTAAGATGGCGCAGCCACGAAAGAGATATCCATAGGGTCAAAGTTGGCTCACCCCATGGATATCTCTTTCGTTGCGGTTGGCCATAGTAAACATGGGGAAAGGACGGCAGATCCAGACCTTGGGAAGTGGTTGTAGCATGAGTCCCCACCAAGTTAGGGGCGGGGGCCCAGGGCAAAAGGGAAATGACAATGGTCTTCACAGCTTTTACCGACGCAGGAAGGTATGCTGAGAAGACCATTGTCATTTCCCCTTGCCTCATCTGCCCCCCACCATAGGGTGAAAAATTTGATCTGGCGTTATCTATATGGTGTAGGAACTAAATACTATATAGAAGGAGTGATGCCCCATGAGAATTTGTTTTGATTATGGCCACGGAGGAAGGGACCCGGGAGCTTCCTATCTTGGGAGAAAAGAATCAGATGATGTCCTAAGTATTGGTAAGGAGATTGCTGATTATTTAAGGGCACAGGGG
>CAZLPH010000025.1:0-14172 GCA_964561345.1 uncultured Candidatus Epulonipiscium sp. | reverse complement strand
CAGGGGCTGAGACCTTTGTTTACCTAAAAGGAAGCCCGAAGGCCTATAACTTAGCCACAAGCATTCAAAAGGCCCTTGCCCAAATAGGCTTTCGAAACCGAGGGGTCAAAAGGGGAGACTTTTATGTTCTAAGAAATACAAAAGCCCCAGCTCTCCTAATTGAAATCGGCTTCATCGATAATACCGCTGACAATAAACTCTTTGATGAGAAAAGGGCTGAGATTGTCATAGGCTTAGGGGAGGTGATTAAGGGCGGTTGATGGCCCAAGAGCAGCAGCAGTATTCCACACAGTGAAACTTAAGTGCCTGTCCCCACTTCAATAGATTGAAGTGGGGACAGGCACTTTTTGTGATATACTAGAGATAAGGCAAGAGAAAAAAATAAGAAAGAGGGATTTTATGAATAAAATAAAAGCAATATCTATAACAGGTCTAGTAACATTGATTGTCACAGCCCTAGCATATTACATACTTTTACCACCACTGAATATTAAGTCCCAAGGATTATGGTTATTTGTAATAGCTATTATTGGCTTTGCAAGTCTATTATTGATTATTATGTATCAGGTAATAGGGGCTGATCATGGCAAGCTAACAAGTAGGGCGGCCATATTAATTTTAGTTCTTATAGGTGTTTTTTTACTAGGGAATTTGACTAGTTCCGTTATTTTAAGGTCTAGAAGCTATTCAAAGCTTATTAGTAGCAATATAACGGAACATGATTTTGAAGATTACGGTGCAACCCTTGGTAATGTGCCACTGTTAGATAAAGACAGTGCCATGAACATTGCCAATAGGAAATTAGGGGGCCTTCAAGATGTTATCTCCCAATATGAGATTAATGACTCAGAGCAAATAACCGTAAGAGGTGAACCAGCCAGAGTTGCTACCCTAAATCATGCTGGGTTTTTTAAATGGCTTAGCAATAGAAATAGCGGAACACCAGGCTATATTAAAGTTGATATGAACACACAGGAAGCAGAATTAGTAAGGGTAGAAGGCGGTATGACCTACACCAAAAGCGACTATTTTGGCAGGCATATAAGCAGGTACCTAAGATTCCGCTACCCAACTAAAATATTTTGGGAATCCACACTAGAACTAGATGAATCAGACCACCCTTACTGGGTAACAGCCATCCTAGATAAAACAATCGGCTTATTTGGGGGAACAGATGTAAGGGGTGCTGTTATTGTTGACGCCGTTACAGGGGAGCATACTGAGTATGGCCTAGAAGATATTCCTAAGTGGGTGGATAATGTCTATGGGTCTAGGATTCTTGTGGACCAGTACGACAAATATGGCATGTACCAAAAAGGTTTTATTAACTCCCTAATAGGACAAAAAGGAGTCAAACGATCAACAGATGGTTATAATTATATCCCCCAAGGGGATGACAACTGGATCTACACAGGCATTACAAGTGTGGCAAGAGATGAAAGTAATATCGGTTTTTTATTGGTTAACAAAAGAACCAAAGAAGCCCGCACCTACACTGTATCCGGGGCTGAAGAGTTTTCGGCTATGGAAAGTGCCGAAGGGGCCATCCAGCATTTAGCTTACCGGTCAACCTTCCCCCTTCTTCTTAAAATAGAAGGAGAGCCCACCTATCTGGTTTCCCTTAAAGACAGTGGTGGCCTAGTGAAAATGTACGGCATGGTCAATGTTAAAAAGTATCAAATAGTCGCAACAGGAGCCAGTATTTCAGACACCCTTTCCCAGTACAAAAAACTACTAAGAGACAACGGCGTGCAGGTAACTAGCTCAACAGCCACAGATGTTGCCGGCATTATTGAAGACATTAGAGTCGCAACTGTAGAGGGAAATTCAAATTATTTTGTGAAAATTAAAAACAATCCTAGCTACTACCTACTAGAGATCTCTGACAATAAAAAAGCAGCTATTTTAAGCATAGGGGACCCAGTTAAACTAAACATTGAAGAATCAAGTGATGACATCATCCCAGCTAAATTGCAGTAAATTAAAAATGAGTGCCTGTCCCCACTTCAGTCTAATGAAGTGGGGACAGGCACTCATTTTTAAACGAACTAAATAGATAATTTGAAATAGATGCCTTAGTCTGTCTTTTGTGGTATAATTGTACGGCAGTACAATTATACCTAAGATCAAGCTGAGATTTAAGCTAGGCATTAGAGATTATTTGGATGATGGGGAATATATTAAAGTGGAGGATTAAATGAAAAATATATATGAATACAAGAAGATATGGAAGTTTTATTTTATGCTAATAATATTTCTAGCACCACTATTAGTAGCTATGGTTAAATTAGCAGGTCTTGGAATAATGGATACCCTGGTATTTACACTATTTACATTGATGGTTCCTTATATAATAATAACGTTACTAATTAGGGAAATGGTCTTACCACAAATAGATGAAAAGGACATCATAAATAGACAGGAAATAAAAATAATAAGGGCAATGGGTTATTTAATGATACTACTTTTAATGATCTATTCTATTTTAAACGTCATCTTAATATTGAATGGGGAACAGATAACATCTGTTATGATAATGTTTTTTGCTATGTGGAGTTTGGTACAGAATTCAGGTGTAATTATCACAAGAAATAAAATATACTATGGCAATAAGATGATAGAACAAAAAGAAATTATTAGGATTGAGGAAAAAAGTGCTAATGATATAATCGTGTGCTTAGCTAACGGGGATGTTACAAGAATTAGATATAAAAAGGCTGCAACATATATTAAGGCCTTGGAAATCCAGGAAAATTATTAAGGGCTTCAGTCTTATTGCTTCAACTGTTATATATAATTCAAATAGGTGCAAAGGCTAAAGCCCATATTTAGCCTTGTAATAATGTATTGCCAACTGGGTTCGGTCTCTAAGCTCAAGTTTATCAAGAATAATAGAGATATAGTTTCTGATTGTGCCTTCACTTAAAAACAGATGCTCAGCAATTTCCTTGTTGTTTAGGCCATCAGCCACAAGGTTTAGAATATCTAACTCCCTAGGGGACAGGTCTAGTGACAGGTCTCTTGGGGATTGTTTTTTTATAGCCGAAACAATTTTTGAATCAAAGACCAGATTGCCTGAGTAGACCGCGTTAATGGCTGGGATAATACCTTTAATATTTTGCTTGAGTATATAGCCTTGGCAGCCTAAGGCGAGGGCCGAAGCGATATAATCATCATCTTGAAAAGTTGTAATAAGAAGTATTTTAGCACCCGGATCTATTTTAAAAATTTCCTCACTAGCATCAATGCCATTTAATTTTTCCATTCGAATATCCATGAGGATTAAATCAGGCCTATAAAGGTCAAAGAGTCTTATGGCCTCCAAGCCATCATAGCCAACGGCTAAAACCTCAATCCCCTTAGCTTCAACGATTATTTTTAGAGAATTGACCACCAAATGATCATCATCAACAATTATAATTTTCATTAGCACTATCCTTTCATTAAGATCATATGTATTTTAAAGCCACTATCAAATTCATAATTAAAGGACCCCCCATATTTATCCGCTATTTCTTTCATGGAGAATAGGCCCATACCTGAATTTAAGCACTCCCTATGAGAGGTAAAATCACTACCATTATCCTTTGCAATCAGAGCATAAAAGCTGGGTTGTTCCAATAGAGTAAGGACAAGTGTATTGCTATTTGAATGCTTGGTGCAATTGGTAATGATTTCCTTTACCACGGATAAGATATCAAATTTTAAGTCATAGGACAAATCACTGCTTATCTGATAGGTTAAGGCAACCTTTAATTTTGGGAATTCTTCACCTAGGGCATGAATTTTGGCCCTCAAATCAAGGGAATCAGCGTAGAGATTATGAATGCTATTTCTAATATCCCCCATGCCATTATCTAAGGTGTTTTGAAGCATATTCAAAGGGCTTAGGTTTTTTTCTTCTGATAATACCTTTAAAGCCTCTACTTGTAAAATGGAACTGCTAATGACATGGCCAATTGAATCATGTAATTCCCTTGAAATACGATTTCTTTCTGTCAAAACACCAATATGAACACTCTTTTGGGTATCTTTTTCCAGTTGCTCAGTATAGCGCTTCAGTTGGAATTTATCCTCTATTAAAGAATTATGGGTTAAAATAGCTAAGTCTAAGCGTTTACCATACTGATCCCGGCTAACCGATAGGTATAGGGACAGGAAGCCTATGATTAAAGTTAAAGGAGAGATGTTTGGTAATAGTAATATCAAAGGCATGGCCATATAGCCCTTTAAATCTAGTGACATATTGTAAATTATTAGGGGCATATAAAGGACGTAGTCCTTATGCCAAAAGCACAATAGAAGATAAGCCAAGTAAATAGCCAGCCGGTACTGCTTTTTATGGGCCAAATCAAGAAACAAGGAAAACATAATACCAGATAAAAATAAAAAAACAATATCCGGAGTCTTATGAATGCTATAAGAATGGTACAAACAAAACATGGTAATAAGGAATTTTTCTAAAAATAATCTCATAATATGATTCCCCCTAATATTTGCCTTAAACTGCTAATAAGCAGATTATACTAATAAAGGGGGATAAACACAATGGTGCACATGACATTTGTCAGGTGCACTTGTGATATCAGGCACTAGATTGATCAGTTTTTAAATCATATAATAAGTGTAAGATATAAAATAAAGCTATCAAGTAAAGATGGGGGAGATAGAAATGATCCTTAAGGTGGAGAATTTAATAAAAAGATATGATCAGTTAACTGTACTCGATCACTTTAACATAGGGGTAAATGAGGGGGAAATATTAGGCCTTCTAGGACCCAATGGGTGCGGGAAGACCACAGTGATTAATTGTATCCTATCCCTTCTGAAATTTGACAAGGGGCACATAGAAATATTTGGGGAAAAGATGACATCTAATGCCTATGATATAAAAAGACGCATAGGGGTTGTACCACAAGAAGTTTCAGTGTTTGAGAATTTGACTGTCAGAGAAAACATAGATTATTTTTGCGGCCTATATATAGAAGATAAGACCTTAAGAGGCCAATATGTTGAAGAGGCCATAGACTTTGTTGGCCTAAGAGACTATGTGAAATTTCACCCAAGGAAATTAAGTGGGGGCCTAAAAAGAAGGCTTAACATAGCCTGCGGAATAGCCCATAAGCCTAAGTTGATTTTTCTAGATGAACCTACCGTAGCAGTAGATGCCCAAAGCAGAAACTTTATCCTCCAGGGAATCAAAAGATTAAACAGAGAGGGAAGTACCATTATATATACCACTCATTATTTAGAAGAGGCAGAAATGCTATGTAATCGGATAATCATAATGGATAAGGGAAAGTCCCTTGTAAGTGGAACAGTGGAAGAATTAAAGGCCATGATTAGCACAACAGAAAAAATTGTTGTGGGCTTTTCAGATATAAAGGATGATCTAATAGAGAAGATTAAAGAGATACCCCATGTCATAGACCTGCAAAAGGATGACCAGGACTATGTCATAAAATTTGAAAATGGTGTTAATAATTTGTTTAATCTTTTGGCCTTTATTAAGGAAAATAAGCTGATTTATACCAAGCTCTACAGCCAACAGCCAACCCTTAATGATGTCTTTCTTGAGTTAACAGGAAAGGAGCTGAGGGATTGATATGAAAACACTCTTTAGAAATTGCATCTACCTAGGGAAGAATGCCTATGGCGATTTAGGCCTTTTGTTTTGGAGTTTATTATACCCAATTATCCTGGTGAGTTTATTTCACATAGCCTTTAGCGGAATGGCAAATATAGAATTTGCAAACATTAATATTGGCATAGAAAAGGGTAATCCAATTATTTCTATCTTAGAAGAATCAGATATTCTAAGGGTTCATCAGATCTCTAAGGGAGATATCAGTGACAAACTAGCAAGCCAACAGATTGACGGCTTTATTGACCAAGAATTAAACATAGCCGTCAATGAATCTGGCATTAAACAAACCATCATAAAAGAAATAGTAGAGCAAATCAAACAGATGAGGGCCCTTAACAGGCCCATGGGGAATTACGACCTTGCAGCAGACTATATCACAGTGAAAAACCAAGAGGCAAATGGCATCCTGATTATCTTTTATTCCTTAATAGCCATGGTGTCTACCTATGGTGTATTTGTAGGAATTGAGACAGCCTCCCTAACCCAGGCCAACCTAACCAATCTAGGTGCCAGGCTTAATATGACCCCCCTAAAGAAAACTAATTTTTTATTTGCCGGAGTGATGGTAGCCCTTCTATTAAACCTAATAGCAAACGGCCTCCTACTTCTCTTTATCAAATACGTTCTAAAGATGGTCTTATTTACAAACCTGAGCCAAAGCCTAATATTTGTCTTATTAGGAAACTTATTTGGGGTAATCCTAGGGGTTTTTATTGGGGTATCTAACAGGCAAAGTAACGGTGTTAAAACCATGATTTCTATTGTGATCACCCTAGGCTTGTCATTTTTATCAGGTATGATGTCTCCTAATCTAAAGGTTATCTTAAATGAAAAAGCACCCTTGCTTGGTAAAGTAAATCCAATAGCCATCATTACAAACAACCTGTATAAAATAAATATTTTACAAAATACCAAAGACATAGGCTTTGGGATACTGGTCTTAATTTCTTATAGCCTAGTGCTAATCCTAGGATCATATGTGTTTTTAAGGAGGAGAAACTATGATAGTATATAAGTATTTTATAAAAATAGCCCTAAAACAAAAGGCGGTTATATTAGGCTATACGGTCATATTTCTCCTATTAGCAATCATAAATGGAACAAGTACAGACAGCAAAAAAGTAGAATTTACCCAAACTGACCTAACAATCGGCATTATTGATAAAGAAAACAGTGAATTATCGAGGGGCTTAACCAGCTATATGGGGCAGAAAAACACCATCCTTCCCATAGAAGAAGACCATGACCACATAAGGGAACAGATTTTTTTGGAGGCTCTGGACGGTGTTGTGATTATTCCTTCTGGATTTGATCATAAGGTTATAAACAAAGAAAAAGCCCTAGAGATATACAAAGACGAACGGGACATAGGCGGGTCTTATTTAGACCAGCAAGTGGCAAAATACCTTATGTTTGCAAATTCAACCTATGAAAACGGAAGATTTCACTTAGAAGATGTAGAGGCAGCATTAAATCAAACAGCCCAGGTAGAAATCATTGGGGAGATAGGAAAAACTAAAAATGTGGGCGCCGATAATTGGTTTAAAAACTATTATAATTTTACCAGCTATATTATTATGGCCCTTTACCTGACTGTTATTAGTTTGGTAATGGCAGAGTTTAAAGATGATAAAATAGCCAGTAGAATAAAGGTATCATCTAAAAAGTTCCTTGAGTTTAACCAAGAAATCTACTTGGGTCAAATAAGTGTGGCTGGCCTTGTGACATCTGTATTTGTACTGGGAAGCCTTGTCTTAAAAGGGGCCTATATAGGCCAGCTAAACTTTAGCAAATACCTTGTCAATATCACGGCTTTTTCTTTTGCTATTTTATGCCTGACATTCTTAATTAATAACCTAACCCAGAACCGATTTGTGATTAATGGCATTAGCACAGTGGTCTCTTTAGGAACATCCTTTATTTCAGGGGTTTTTGTCCCCCAAGAGTTTATAAGTGAGAAGGCTTTAATGGTGGCTAAGTTTTTCCCTACTTATTATTTTGTAAAGATTAATGAGGCAAATATAAGGTCATTTATGGATATGGGATATGATATTTTAATGCAAGTTATGTTTGGCCTTGTGTTTTTATTAATGGGCTTGTATTTTTCCAAGGTGAAACAAACTGTATAGACATAAAAAAGCCAAGGAGAGAAATTCAATTCTCTCCTTGGCTTTTCTTATGGAACTAAGATACAATAATAATAGAAAGATGTCATATTGTGACTATTATTGCATAGCAAATATCAGGGGGTATATAAAGTGGCAAGAAGAAGGAAAAGGAGAAGGCCTAGGAAAATCAGGATCCTATTTGTATTTGGCCTAGTGGCCTTAATAATCTTAGGGGGCTATAAAGAAGGGGCACTAAGATTTGGCGATTTTAAATCTTTGGAAAAGGTTATTGTCATTGATGCAGGACACGGGGGCACAGACCCAGGCACTATTGGCTTTGGAGGAAATTATGAAAAAGATATAAACCTAGCAATTTCACGCAAATTAGCAGGAAGATTAAAAGAAGCAGGCTATAAAATTATCTCAACTAGGGATGATGATGATTATGTGGACAATATTGAAAGAGCAGACCTAGCCAATAAAAAAAGAGCAAGGGTCTTTATTAGCATCCATGGTAATGCCCTAGAAAACAATACCAGCACCCATGGTGTTCAGGTCCTTTATTATCCAAATAGGACAAGTACAATAGGGGACCTGGATAATAATGAGCTAGCAAAGATGATAATGACCGCCTTAATAGATGGGACTGGTGCTGTGGATAAGGGCATAAAGGAGCGCAAAGAGCTAATAGTCCTGAATCAAACCAAGATGCCAGCCATTATTATTGAGTGCGGCTTTTTGTCAAATGAAAAAGAAGAGGCACTTTTGCTAACAGATAGCTATCAAAATCAAATAGTAGACTCAGTGATAGACGGCTTAGAAGAATATTTCAGCTTAAATTCAAGCCAGGATAATTCTAAAAACCGGGGACTTTTAGAGAAACTCAGTAGCACCAAATAAGCTATAGTGGTGCTACTGAGAAGTAGAGATTAGTTAAACATCTGCATTGGTGGCAAATGCTTCTAAGCCCATTGGTGAAATGGTAACGAAGAGGCGTAAGACGTCCTGACCAACATTTGTAACTTGTAGACTTTCTTGGCCATCTACCTGGATTAGCTCACCCACTTGTAGGGGTGTCTCTTTACCATCTGTAACAACCAGGGCATTTCCCTTCATTACCTGCAAAAAAAGTGTTGATTGCAAGTGGGTGTGGCCAGGTAATATTTCCCCTGGTGCGATGTTTAAAACAAAGCCAATGACATTGTCGCTTTTAAAAATCATTCTTTTAGCAATTTTCTTCTCTGGTTCAACAAAGTAGTCATCAAAAACAAACTTATTCATAGATATAACCTCCAATTCAAACAATGTGTAGATACTCTCATTGTAGCTTGCCAAGTTAGGAAACTTATTATTCATTGTTAATAGACCAGATGATTAGGGATTGTAAACCTGTATAAATTAATAGGTTTACAATCCCTTTTTTATAAGTTATAATCATACAAAAGTAACAAACAGATGATATTTGAGACGAAAACATGATAAGGAGAGAAAATATGGCTATTCAAAAATTAGCAGAAGAAATAATTAATGGCAAGCGATTAGGGAGAAGAGAAGATTTAAGTTTTTTTAAGACCAGCCCTTTAAAAGATCTTTGCCAAGGGGCTGATAATATCCGCCAGGCCTTGTGCGGGGATACTATTAACTTATGTTCTATTATTAATGGTAAAGGTGGCAGGTGTAGCGAGGATTGCAAATTTTGTTCTCAAAGTTCCCATTTTCACACAGATGCCAGAGAACACAGTATGTTAAATAGGCAGGAGATGCTAAAGGATTGCAAGATCCATGCAGAAAAAAAGGTTCACCGCTATTCTATTGTAACGGCCGGTCGTAACTTAAACAAAACAGAATTAGAAGATGTTTGTTTGGCCTATGGACAAATGCGTGATGAGTGCCATATAGACCTATGTGCCTCCCATGGCCTACTTTCTAAAGAGGCCCTGCTTGTCCTTAAGGAAAGTGGTGTTTCTATGTACCATCAAAATATCGAAACGTCAAAAAGGAACTTCCCCAATATTTGTAGCACCCACAGTTATGAGGATAAGATTAAGGTTATTAAGCAAGCACAGGAAATTGGGCTTGGGGTATGTTCTGGTGGTATTATTGGCATGGGTGAAACATTCCAGGACCGTTTAGATATGGCCATTAGTTTAGCCGAGCTTAAGGTAGAATCCATCCCCATAAATATTTTAATCCCAATTAAAGGCACACCCTTTGAGGGCCTTGAACCATTAAAAGAAGATGAGATATTAAGAACCATAGCCATCTTTCGTTTTATAAATCCTACAGCAAGTATTCGCTTAGCTGCTGGCAGGAGCCTTATGCAAAACTCCGGTAAAGAGGCATTTCGCGCAGGCGCCAACGCTACCATAACAGGCGATCTATTAACAACTTCTGGCAATAATATTAATGAGGATAAAGAAATGATTGCCCAAATGGGTCTTCATATGTCTTGACACATGTATACGCATTTGTTATGATAGTCGGAAAAGAGAGAAGGGATATATAATGATTAATTATAAAGAAGAAATAATCCGGCTAAAAAAAGAAAAGAACATTGCAATTTTGGCCCATTATTATATGAGAGATGACATTCAAGAAGTGGCAGATTACATAGGTGATTCTTACTATTTAAGCAAGAAAGGGTTAGAGTTGCCCAATGAAATCATTGCTTTTTGTGGTGTTCATTTTATGGCAGAAAGTGCAAAAATCTTATCCCCCAACAAAAAGGTCTTGTTACCCAATACCCTTGCTAGGTGTTCCATGGTTGAGCAGGCCACAACAAAGGCGGTACTAGCCTTAAAGGAGAAACACCCCCATGCTAAAATAGTCAGCTATGTAAATTCCTCAACAGAAGTAAAGGCCATATCTGATGCTTGTTGTACCTCAGCTAATGCACATAATGTCATCCGGAACATAGAGGCAGAAGAGATTATTTTTGTACCAGACCAACACTTAGGCAGTTTTATACAAGAGAAAGTCAAGGATAAAAAAATTATTTTGTGGGATGGATTTTGTTGTGTCCATCATAAAATTAGAAAACAAGATGTATTAGACTACACAAAGAAAGTAGGCAAGCCACTTCAAATCTTAGTTCACCCTGAGTGCCGGCCAGAAGTAAGGGACCTAGCAGATTTTGTTGGGAGTACAGGTCAAATAATTCAGTATGTTGGTAAAAGCACTGGTGAAGATTTTTTGGTTATTACAGAAGAAGGTATTTTCTATGAATTAAGAAACAAATACCCAGACCGAATCTTTCATAGTATTGACATTCTTTGTGGGCCTATGAAGTGTATTACAATAGAAGACTTATATGAATCCCTATTACATGAAAAAAATGAAATTATCTTAGATGAATCCTTACGGGTAAAGGCCAGAGAGGCCCTTGTAAACATGTTGACCCTAAGTGAGAAGAAATAAAAGCTCTAAAGTGCCTGTCCCTACTTCAGTCTAATGAAGTGGGGACAGGCACTTTTTGATTAGAAAAGCAAATACCATGCCAAAAGAATGATATTTGTGATAGTATTAAAAGAAGGCCTTATAAAAAAGTCTAAAGCTAGTAACCAGGAGGTAAGAATGGATAAAGAAGATTATAATAAATCTTATAAGAAATCTTATAAGAAATTAGTGAGAAGAATGATTGTTGCATTATTACTATTATTAGTTGTTTTTCTTTTTAAGCAGTTTGGCACACAGTATCAAATATCACAAGAAATGAACGCATCACATATTTTAAATATTGCCGGCAGACAACGTATGCTAAGTCAAAAAATAGCAAAAGATATGCTGCTTATTAATAAAGAGCATTTAAGTGTTGAAAATGATCCTTATATCAAATCGCTGGAAAATAGCCTTGAGCTTTGGAAACAATCTCATGAAGAACTCTTAACATTAAATAAGGCGGATAGGTTTTTTAGAAAAGAGAGTAGTTCTATACCCCAGATGTTTAGGGACATAGAGCCAAGTTACCTAGAGATAGTTCATGGGGTTGAAGGCTTTTTAAAACAGATAAAAAATGGTGACAATGGTGTGGAGAGGTTAAATACATATATAAGCAAAGTAATTGACAATGAAGCTTTTTTTTTAGAACAAATGGACGCCATTGTCTCCCACTACGAAAGGCAAATGAGAAAATCATTAATGGCCATACAAACAGGCCATATGGTTCTTTTTATCATAATAATTATTCTTCTAAGCTTTATCCTATTTAAGATTTTTATCCCCTTACTTAAGTACCTAGACCAAGCGTTTTTGAGGGTAAGTGAGAGCAATGACAATTTGATTAGAATATTTCGCACCATGAAAGGAGCGCTTATTGTCATAAAAAAAGATGGGGAGATTATTTTTATGAATAGGGATGCAGAAAAGGTGGTTTCTAAAGAAAAAGGATCTAATGAGCCTCTCTATTTGCAGACAAATATTGACTGGGGACCATTGGATATTGTGGCTTTAATTGACCAAGTAAAAAATGATAATATCCGTCTTGAGGATGTGGAAACAACCATTAAAGATAAAGGTGGTAACTTGGTTTATGTGGTAATATCTGCTGTTTCAGGAGTTTATTATGGCCATGAAGCTATTGTGCTTAATTTATATGATATGACCAGCCAGAAAAAAGCGGAAGAACTACTAAAGAATACGGCCTTAAAAGATGAGTTGACAGGTCTGTATAATCGTCGTTTTTTAGAAAATATTATTGAGGGAGAATTGGAACGGACACAGCGCTATGACGTGCCACTTTCAGCTGCCTTACTAGATTTAGATTATTTTAAGGGCATTAATGATCAGTGGGGACATCCAGTGGGGGATAGTGTGCTCAAACTTGCGGCGGATATACTAAGGCAAAATATCCGAAAATCAGACTTTCCTATAAGAATAGGCGGGGAAGAGTTTTTGATTCTTATGCCAAACACAGATGCCAAAGGGGCCATTGCCAAGGCTGAGAAGGTAAGACGGGCTATTGAAGACACAAGGCACCCAGTCATAGGAAACTTTACAGCAAGTTTGGGTGTAGCAGAACGTGTGGCAGGTGAAGAATACCAATATTTATATGAGCGCATTGATGAAGCCTTATACCAAGCAAAGAAAGATGGCAGAAATTGTGTTGTACTAGCAGAAAACCAAAGTTGTGACTACCTAGAAGTTCCCACAAAGTGGAATAGCAAATGGGATTGCGGTGAAGAAAAAATTGACCAGCAACATCAAGAACTATTTCAAGCCATAAACCACCTAGTAAAATCCGTTGAATCCACAGGGAACAAACAAACTACAATCAAAGAATTAATGGCTATTAAGGGAGCAGTTATTGAACACTTTGAGTACGAAGAAAAAGTACTCAAACAAGTAAAATATAGGGGACTCTATAGCCACACCAACATACATGAGCTATTAGTAGAGAGGACCACACAGGTAATAGAAGCTCTTGAGAAGGATGAACTAAATCCTAAAGAGGCGGTTAGCATTATTTTTGATGAGGTAATAGTAGGACACCTTTTATGTGAAGACATAAAGTTTTATCCTTATATTGAGACCTAATCTGCTTATAAGTGCCTGTCCCCACTTCACTACACTGAAGCGAGGACAGGCACTCAAGCAGAACTGACTTGCGGGAATATTCAATGTGTGGTATGATTCAAATAATTAAATACTCAGTTAGAGGGGGAGCTTATGGTAATAAGCTGAGAGTGGAATGTTATTCCAGACCCTAAGAACCTGATTTGGTTAATACCAACGTAGGGATTTAGCTAGGGAAGTTGTATGTACTGTATACTTTTTTAGGTATGCAGTTTTTTTGTGCTTCCAGATAGTGCCTGTCCCTACTTCACTGCACTGAAGTGGGGACAGGCACTATCTGTATAAAAAACTATTAGAATTATAATCAGAAAAGGAGCAAAACAATGACGTATTCAACACAAATGGACGCAGCAAGGCAAGGAATTGTAACAAAAGAAATGGCCCTTGTTTCACAAAAAGAACAGATGGCTATAGAGGTCTTAATGGAAAGAATGGCCAAGGGCCAGATTGTTATTCCAGCTAATAAAAACCATCTATCACTAGACCCAGAGGGAATAGGAGCAGGCTTAAAGACAAAAACAAATGTTAACCTTGGTATATCAAGAGATTGCCCAAATATAGACCAGGAGCTTGAGAAAGTTAAGGTGGCCATTGATATGAAAGCCGAGGCCATTATGGACCTGAGCTCTTTTGGGAAAACCCAGGAATTTAGGCAAAAGCTTATAGGTATGTCAACGGCCATGGTGGGGACAGTTCCCATTTATGATGCCATTGGTTTTTATGACAAAGAACTCAAAGATATAACGGCAAAGGAAATGCTAGATGTGGTTAGAAGACACGGGGAAGACGGAGTGGATTTTGTTACCATTCATGCAGGTTTAAATAAGGCTACTGCCAAAATATTTA
>CAZLPH010000024.1:16254-18871 GCA_964561345.1 uncultured Candidatus Epulonipiscium sp. | reverse complement strand
TTCTATTTTTAAGTTCTTGCTTAAATTTACATAAATACTTTTCAGTAATTGTATCCCCGTCTTTTAATGTGTTAATATACTTCATTAAATATGACCTCCAAATTTCTAATTATTGCTATCTATTCTATTATACCAGTATCTCATGGTAAATATCCACCTTAACAGCTAAAAAGGCTATTCATCATGATGAATAGCCTTTTTATACTATTGTGGTAATAATTTTACCTTTACTTCTTTCTTATCCCTGCCCCTTATGATTTTTATCATAACGTCATCATTGGGTTTACGCCCTTTAATGGCAGAAGATAATTTTTCCATTGATGAGATCTTCTCACCATCAAATTCAATAATAACATCACCTTCTTGTAGGCCTGCTGCGTAAGCACCACTGCCTTCCATAACACTTCTAATGTATATTCCTATTGGGAAATCTAAGAGTGCTGCTGTTTCCTCAGTTACATCCGCTCCTACAATCCCTAGGTAAGGTCTTAGGACAGTACCACTATTCATAAGTTCTTCTACAATTGGTTTTACCTCGTTAATAGGAATAGCAAATCCCATACCTTCTATTTGGCTATCAACTAATTTAATGGTATTGATCCCAATAACAGTCCCAGCTGAGCCAACTAAAGCCCCCCCACTATTTCCTGGGTTGATGGCTGCATCTGTTTGAATTAGATTAAGGCGTTTGTCTGGCAAACGTATTTCTCTATTTAAGGCACTTATAACACCTGCTGTTACAGTATTATGGTAGGCTTCATTAACCGGATTACCTATAGCCACTGCTAACTCTCCAACTTCTAAAGTATCGGAATCACCCATTGGGGCTGGTTTTAAGTCAGCCCTAATAGCTTCTGGGACCTCCTCTTTATTCACTGCAATAACAGCTATATCACTTGTTGTGTCATTTCCTACTAATTGGGCTGGTACCCTTGTATTACCTAAAAAGGTAACCGTTAAGGATGTGGCCTGTTCTACAACGTGGGAATTTGTAATAATATGGACTTTGTCATCCGTTACATCAAATATAATCCCTGACCCAAGCCCTGGTTCTGTAAATTCTCTATTCCAAGCATCTACAACAGTCCTAGTATTAATGATAGATACTACAGATGGTCCTACCTTTTTGGCAATTTGGACAACTGGCGACTTGTCTGTTCCAGTATTTTGACTTGTGACAACGTCTTTTACCTCATCTTTAAACTCAAATTTGGGCTCTTCTTGCTCTGCTAGGTCCTCTATAGGATCTTGTGCCTCGTTTCCTGAAATTATTTGTTTGGCAAAAGGTTGAATCAGTGAATAACTTGCTCCTATGGCCCCACCACCTACAATACTAATAATTAATATACCTGCTATAAATCTTGCCCATGATGATCTTTTAGGCTTTGGCTGACTATCCTCTTTGATTCTTTCATAGTAGAATTCCTGTTTTGGTTCATCATATCTTTCCTCCTCAGGTTCTTCTATGATAGCCTCAATAATGTCATCATCTAAATCTTCCGGCTCATACCCATAGTTGTTTTTTTCAAATTCGTCCATACTATAACCCCCTATATTAATATTTATTTTATTGTTATTTGTTTTCTTATTAACTATAGTATAAACTTTCTTTTTGAATAAAATATGAACACATTGTAAAATAACATGGTTTATGTTTTTTTCGTCACTTTAGAAACAGTAAAAGTAAAGGTTGTTAACTCGCCTTGCTTAGATGTCACAAAAACCTCTTCACCATGGTTTTTTATAATTCCTTTCACAATGGAGAGCCCAAGGCCTGTTCCAACTTTATCTCTTCCTCTAGATTTATCGACTTTGTGGAACCTATCCCATATATAATGAATATCTTCAGCTGGTATAAACTTTCCACTATTACTAATGGCCACATTGACTTTATCACCATTGTATGTAGTTTCAACAAGAACAAGTCCTTTTTCTTCCACAAACTTAAAGGCATTTTCTAGAAGGTTATGAAGAACTCGTATCATTAATTCCCGGTCAGCACATACCCAGGTTTCATCTTGTGATAATATGACCTCAACCCTGTTTTGTTTTTCTAAACCAATAGGCTCAAAGTGGATTAGTATTTCTTTTATTAGTCTATTTAGCTCAAAAGGTTCTTTATTAATGACCATTTCATTATTGTCTACTTTGGTAAGATCTAAAATATCATTGGTCATTTTGTTCATGCGCTCTGCTTCGTCTAATACGATTTGTAGGTATTTATCTTGAAGCTCTGGGGATATTGTACCGTCCATAATTGCTTGAACAAATCCTTTTATGGATGTAAGGGGGGTACGCAGATCATGAGAAATATTTCCTATAAATAGTTTGCGCATTTCATCTAGCTTATCCAGTTCATGTGCCATATGGTTAAAGTTTAGGGCCAACTCACCAATTTCATCTGAACGCTCTTCTAGTTCTATACGCCTTCCAAAGTCTCCCCCCGCAATAACCTTTGCCGCTTGATTCATTTCTTTTAGTGGCATGGTAATATATAAGGATAAGATATAGGTACAAAAAAAGGCAGCTAAACTAGATATTAATAATACCCTTATAAAAATATATCGCACTTCTTCTATAATTTGTAATACTTCTGGCATAGGGGTATGAATAAATA
>CAZLPH010000024.1:0-16154 GCA_964561345.1 uncultured Candidatus Epulonipiscium sp. | reverse complement strand
TTTTCTGTATAGTTTATAAAATATGACTTAAAGACATTGGAAAATACAATTCCAATAAAAAGCAAACTTCCTATTAGTATACTAATATAGACCGTAAACATTTTACTAAATACTGTTCGAAACATAAATGCCTCCGTTATTTTTCAAATTTATATCCGACACCCCACACTGTTTTGATACTCCAAGGATCGTCTGATGTAAACTTATCCCTTAGTCTTTTTATATGAACATCTACAGTTCTAGTATCACCAATAAAATCATATCCCCAGATTTGGTCTAATAATTGCTCTCTTGTAAATACTTGGTTTGGGTTACTAGCGAGATAGTATAGCACCTCTAATTCTTTTGGTGGAAGCTCTAAGTTTTTTCCGTTATAGGCGACAGAATAATTATCCATGTCAATAACGATATTGGTATATTCTAATTTATTGTTTTTTCTTTCTTGTCTTAAACTGCTTCTTCTAAGAACTGCTTTTACCCGTGCTGTTAGCTCTTTTGTATCAAAAGGCTTTACCATATAGTCGTCGGCTCCTAGCTCTAGACCCAACACCTTATCAAATGTTTCCCCTTTGGCTGTTAACATAATAATAGGGATATCACTTGTCTTTCTTATTTCTTTGCAAACATCATAGCCATCCATTCCAGGCAACATAATATCTAATAATATTAAATGTGGTTGAAAAGCTAAGTTTTCTTCGATTGCTTCTTTTCCATCGTATACCTTTTTTGTTTCGTAGCCTTCCTTTTCTAAATATAAGGATATAAGCTCTGCAATATTTTTATCGTCATCTACAACTAAAACCCTAGACTTCATAGGTACCCCCTTATCTTGTGTGATTAATTTAGTTCAACTACTGTCACGCCTGCTTCTCCCTCACCATACTTACCAAGTCTATAAGATTTTGCAAGGGGGCTTCTTTTTAGCATCTGGTGGACAGCAGTCCGAAGTGCTCCTGTCCCTTTACCATGAATAATCATAACAGTTTGTAGGCCTGATAGATGAGCATCGTCTAAGTATTTATCGATATTTTGCAAGGCCTCATCTACTAATTGTCCCCTCACGTCAAGCTCCATAGAAATATGCTGAGACTTAGAAATATTACGGCTAACCCCTGGTGATTTTTTCCTTGCCTTTTTCTCACTGCTTACCTGGCTTCCTTCAGCATACTGGAGGTTTGATATGTGAACCCGCATTGGCATAATCCCCAACTGCACCACCACATTCCCTGAACGGTCTGGAACCTTTTGAACAATTCCTGTTTGTCCCAGGGTCAGGACTTTAACTTCCTGTCCTTTTTTCAGATTCTTAATAGGTGCTAGGGTATTTCTAGGTTGCATGGCCTTTTTCATGGTGGCATCATGGGATTTCATCTTATCTCTTAATGCCTCTCTTGCCCCTTCAATCCCCCTGTCATTAATCATGGTTTGGGATTTTTTAGCTTCCGCCCTAAGCTCCTTGACGATAAAATCTGTTTCTTCCTTGGCATCATCTAGTATATTTTTGGCTTCTATACGGGCTTTATTTAAAATCTTCTCCTGCCGGATTTTTAGTTCTTCCCTTTGTGCTTCCATTTTTTCTTTTAGTTGACTTGCTTCTTCCCTGTAACCTATGGCTTTTTCTCTTTCACGAATGGCTTCTTTTTTACTTTCTTCTAAATCTATAATAATTTCTTCTAGGTTTATATCACCTTTTTCCATAAGAATTTTGGCTTCTTCTACTAGGAATTTTGGCAAGCCAAGTTTTGTTGAAATTTCAAAGGCATTACTTTTTCCCGGTATGCCAATTAAGAGTTTATAGGTTGGAGAAAGGGTTTCTACATTAAATTCACAACTGGCATTTTCTACCCCATTTGTTGATAAGGCATAGAGTTTTAACTCACTATAGTGAGTCGTTGCAGCCGTTCTTATTTCTTGTTTCCTAAGATGCTCTAATATTGACATGGCAAGGGCTGCCCCCTCAACTGGGTCCGTTCCAGACCCTAGCTCATCAAAAAGCACAAGTGAATTAAGGGTTACATCTTCTAATATTTTAACAATATTATTCATATGAGATGAAAAAGTACTAAGACTTTGCTCAATGCTTTGCTCGTCACCTATATCTGCAAAAACCTCATCAAATACTGCAATTTCAGACCTGTCTCCTGCTGGAATATGAAGGCCTGCTTGGGCCATTATGGTTAATAGGCCTAAGGTCTTTAGAGTTACTGTTTTACCACCTGTATTAGGGCCTGTCACCAAAAGCGTTGTAAAATCCCCGCCTAAATAGACATCTATTGCTACCACTTCCTTAGGGTCTAACAGGGGGTGTCTAGCTTTCTTTAGGTTAATATAGCGGTTGGTATTAAGCTTGGGTTCTACTGCCCGCATCTCAATAGCTAATTCTGCTTTTGCAGAAATAAAATCTAATAAGGATAAGGCTTCTAATGTGGTCCTAATTTCAAAGATTTCTTCTTCTACTAATAAGGTAAGATCGGTTAATATCTTTTCTATTTCTGCAACTTCTTTAAGTTGGAGCTCTTTTATTTTGTTGCCTATTTCTACAACTGCCATAGGCTCTATAAAAAATGTGGCACCTGTAGAAGATTGGTCATGCACAATTCCAGGGAAGTTCCCCTTATGCTCTGACTTAACAGGGACACAATACCGGTCTTGGCGAACAGTAATAACTGGGTCTTGTAACATGTTTTGGTAATGTCTTGATTGAATAATACTGTTTAACTGTTCCCTGACTCTGGCATTATTACTCTTAATCTCTCGGCGAATGTTAAAGAGGGTCTGGCTAGCCTCATCTGCAAACTCGTCTGGCCCCAAAATACAGCGGTTAATCTCATGTTCAATTTGGGGAAAGGTTATTATTTGTTCAAAAATAGGATCTAGGGCTGGGTAAGTATATTCTTTCCCTTCATCTTTTGCATAGGCTTTAACACGTTTAGCACAGCGCATAACATCGGCTATATGAAGCAAATCACTACTTCCTAAAACTGCGCCAACATCTACTCTTTTAAGGGAGATACGAATATCCTTAAGACCTCCCATTGGGATACGGCCTTTTCTAAAGGACATACTAACAGCATCAGCTGTTTCTCTTTGCCTCTTCCTAACTTCCTCAATTTCAGGGCTTGGCATTAGTGCCTTTATCTTTTCACTTCCCATAGGTGAATGGGCCTTCGATAGTAACTTTTCAATAATTTTATTATATTCAAGGGTTTTTAATACTTTGCTATTCATATTTCCCTACCTTTAATTTATGATTAATTGCACAATATATCGTCTATGGTCTTATTGTACCAATTAACACCCCTAAATATCAAGTGTTTTAGATTCCTGGTAGTCTGACGCTTTTTACATAATTTTTCTTGTAATAAGAATTATCTAGTTTTGCAATGCTAATGCCTCTTGAACTACTAGAGTGAATAAACTCCCCATCTCCAGCATAGACACCCACATGAGAAATCCGTCCTTTGTTTACACCATTGGTATCAAAAAATATAAGGTCTCCAGTTTTAAGATCATCTTTAGAGACAGGTCGTCCACTAAGGGCCTGCATATTTGATATTCTGTTGATATTAATATCAAAATTCTTATAAATCTCCTGGGTAAAACCAGAGCAATCTACGCCTCTACTTAAATTAGATCCTCCCCAGACGTAAGGGGTCCCAATAAACTTCTTCCCATATGCTACAATTTGCTCTCCAAGCATTGTGACTTCCGGTATATAGTCTGGGTTTTGTACCGAAACGTATTGGCTACTGATCCACCCTTGATTCTCACCGTCCTCAATCCTATACCACTCCTCATACTTACCCACAATCATAACATCTGTGTTACTTTTAAGACCCAAAATACTGGCGGATAGGTCTGGGCTTGTCCTAACATTAACATTACTGGTACTAACCATTCCTTTCATCCCTATAGATGTAGGAAATATGTTTCCAGCTAAGCCCTCCCCGTAGACACTTTTCTGCATTATTAGGCTAGTAAAAACAATCCCTAAGGATATCATTAAAACCTTCTCTCGTTTTTTCATCTTTTCCACTCCTCATTTTACCTGATAGATATTTCTTACTTATTAAATAAGTATAACCATTTTTACAAAAATAAAACCTACAAATGGAATATTTGTAGGTTTACCATGTATATTTTGTTAATTTACCGAAATTCTCCATTCTAGCAAACTTGCTTTGCCTTAATCCTTCATATAAAACAATGGCCACTGAATTAGATAGGTTCAAGGAGCGAATATCTTCTTTCATAGGAATTCTTATGCATGTATTCTCATTATCCTTTAAGATTTCTTCTGGAATCCCGGCAGTCTCCTTACCAAACATAATAAAACAATCATCTTCGTACTGAGGCTCATCATATGTATGTTTAGCCTTTGTGGTTGCCATATATATTTTAGCTTTGGGATATTTGGCAATAAAATCTTTGTAGCTTTCATGAACATGCAAGTCAAGTAAATCCCAGTAATCTAAGCCTGCCCTCTTAACAGACTTTGCATCAATGTTAAATCCTAGTGGTTTAATAAGGTGTAAACTCGTTCCTGTGGCTGCGCAAGTCCTAGCAATGTTCCCTGTGTTTTGTGGTATTTCTGGTTCTAGTAAAACAATATTCATATGGCACCTTCTTCTTAAGTTTATATTTGTTTCTTGATTATTATATTTTATTATTATATAATAGTATTTATTAGTTAGGAGTGTATACTATGATAAATTCAACCGATCTTTTAAAATCAAAAGGTCTAAAGGTAACACCACAACGTTTAGCAATATTTAATGTTCTAAACAATGCCACATGTCACCCTAGTGCTGAGACAATATATAATGCCCTACAAGAGACGCATCCAACTATGAGTCTGGCTACTGTTTATAAAACCCTTGATTCTTTTAAGAAAAATGGTCTTGTGCAGGAGCTTAATGTTGGCGAAGATTCTTTTCGCTATGATATTACCATAGGGTCTCATCCACACCTTATCTGTGTAGAGTGTCACACTGTATCAGATATGGAATCTAAAACTTTACAAAATATTAGAGAAAAAGTAAGTGCTGAAACTAAGTTTAAGCTTTTAAGTGAACAACTTTATTTCTATGGTGTTTGCCCAAATTGTCAATAATAATACGACCTTCCTTAGATAATCCTTACTAGGAGGGTCGTATTATTATATCTAAATTAATTTTAATTTATATTTTAATCCATATGTTTCTGAACAAAAACTTCAATTCTTCCAAGGGCTTCTTTAATCTCATCTATGGAATAGGCATAAGAACATCTTATATGCCCTTCTCCACTTTCTCCAAAAGCTGTCCCTGGGACAACTGCTACCTTTTGATCATATAACAGCTTTTCACAGAACTCTTCTGAGCTAAGGCCTGTTTTTTTAATAGATGGGAATACATAAAAAGCACCTAAGGGTTCAAAACAATCGAGTCCCATATTTCTAAAACCTTCTACCATTACCCTTCTTCGTTGGTCGTATGCATTTTTCATTACCGCTACATCTGGCGCACCATTCTTCATGGCTGCAATAGCCGCATATTGGCTAGTTGTAGGCGCACTCATAATGCCATATTGATGCACTTTTGTCATAGCCTTAATAAGGCGATCAGGTCCTAGTGCATAACCAAGTCTCCAACCTGTCATTGCAAATGCTTTAGAAAAACCACTAATGATAACTGTTTTGTCATACATTCCTTCAATATTGGCGATTGAAACATGGTCTTGTCCATATGTTAGTTCAGCATAAATCTCATCTGAAATAACTAAAATGTTTCTATCTCTTAGAACATCTGCAATGGCTTCTAAATCTTCTCTTCCCATAATTCCACCTGTTGGGTTGTTAGGATAAGAAAGAATGATTGCCTTTGTTTTTGGTGTGATATGAGCTTCTAGCTCTTCTGGTGTTAATTTGAATCCATTATCAGCTCTTGTGGGAATAGGCACTGGCGTTCCGCCAGCAAGTACCACACAAGGCTTATAAGATACAAAACTTGGTTCTGGAATTAACACTTCATCTCCTGCTTCTATAATTGATCTAAAAACAAGATCAATTCCTTCACTCCCACCTACTGTAATTAAAGCCTGTGTTACTGGTGAATACATTAAATCAAATTGCCTATGCATATAAAGACACACTTCTTCGCGAAGTTCCTTGAGCCCTGCATTAGCCGTGTAGACTGTTCTTCCTTTTTCAAGGGAATATATCCCCTCTTCTCTTATATGCCATGGGGTATCAAAATCCGGTTCACCTACACCTAAGGATATTGCGTCACCCATTTCTGTTACAATGTCAAAAAACTTTCGTATTCCTGACGAAGGGATGTTTTTTACTTTATCTGAAATCATATTTTCTATCATGGTGATATTATCATCCTCTCATCTTTTTTGTTTTCTCCGTAAATAACCCCGTGATCTTTATATTTTTTCATTACAAAATGAGTTGCTGTGCTTAAAACTGCTTCTAAAGGTGCTAGCTTTTGTCCTACAAAAAGGGCAACTTCTTGCATATTATGTCCTTCTAATATTACTGTTAAATCAAATCCCCCAGACATTAAGTAGACTGATTGTACCTCTCTAAATCTGTAAATACGTTCTGCTATCTTATCAAAGCCTTCTCCCCGCTGAGGCGTTACTTTAACTTCAATAAGAGCCGTCACAGTCTCTTTTTCTGTGTTATTCCAGTTTACTAATGTTTTGTAACCACAGATTACCTTTTCTTTCTCAAGTAGCTCTATTTCTTCCGCTACTTGCTCTGCTGTATAGCCTAGCATAACTGCTAGATCTTCTATTTCATAACGACTGTTATTTTCCAATAACTCTAATAAATGTTGGCGCAAATATATCCCTCCTGTCTTTGAATGTAAGATTATCTTATCATTTTTTGTTACTTATTACAAGAAATTTCCCTTTATTACCCTTTATAAGGCCCATGCTTTCTCAAATGCTTTATACAAATCATCACTCTCAGGTGGCTTTATTTCTTCTGTAACACCAGCCGTTATCATGTGTTTTCCTTCTTTTGTAATTTGTCCAATAACAGTGGCTGGTATATTTAATTTTTCTAATTCTTTTAAGCACTTTTCACCTTCAAATGTGGTCATAATCATACAGCCACTTGAAATCAGATGGTAGGGTGATATTTCAAACACATCACAAATCTTCTGGGTCTCTTCTTTAACAGGAATCTTATCCATATCAATTGTAATGCCGACACTTGCGCACTCTGCTACTTCCCAGAGGGCACCCAAGACGCCACCTTCTGTGGCATCATGCATACTTGTTATATCACATTTGCGGGCTACTAAGCTCTCTGGAACCACTGATAGGTAGTCGCCAAGTTTTTGACCTGCTAAGACAATGTCTTTCCCTAGTCTATGTGTCAGGGCCTCTTCATATTCATTGGCAAGTATGGCCGTTCCTTCAAGTCCTGCCCACTTGGTTAGTATAATATCTTGTCCCACAAGAGCACCTTTGGTGGCTAGCATATCATCTTTTTTGACCTTGCCAATAACCGTTGTAGAAACAACTGGACGGGTAACCGCATCCGTTATCTCTGTATGGCCGCCAATAATCTCGATGTTACTTTCACGAGCTGAGCTTGTAATATCTTCCATAATGGTTATAAATTCTTCTTCAGTGCTTCCAGGTGGTAATAATATCGTTACCAATATGCCAACGGGTTCCGCCCCAGATGTACTTACATCGTTACATGATATATGTACTGCTAATTTACCTATATGGGCTGTAGCCCCTGTTATAGGGTCAGTAGAGAGCACAATATTTTCCTCTTGTCCAAATTCTAATACACTACAATCTTCGCCAACATTAGGTCTTACAATGACCTCTGGCCTTTCATATACCATTTTATCAAAAATAGCTGTTTGTAGCAGCTCATTGGAAATCTTACCTATCTTCATACTTTACACCTCTGGTTAGTTTTCTTTATTGCTTATATAACTCTTATTATATACTACAACTTACAACATTAACAGAGTAAAAAAGAGTAAAGCTGGCAAAGAATCGCCAACTTTACTCTTTCGCCTTGGGACTTGATACAAGGGCTGCTAAATAGCTAAAAGTAATAGCTGCTGCTATTCCAGATGCAGTTGCTTTAAGCCCACCTGATAAAACACCCATTAAACCAGACTTATCGACTTCTTCCATAACCCCTTTGGCAAGAGAATAACCAAAACCAACAATAGGAACTGTGGCACCACCACCTGCGTAGTCAACTAGGGGCTGGTACAAGCCAAGACCTGTTAAAATAACACCGGCCACAACAAATATAACCATGATCCTCCCTACCATAAGTTTTGTCCGGTCCATTAATATTTGCGCAATAACACAGATTAAACCGCCTACTATAAAGCTACGTAAATATATCATAGATTCACTCCTTTTTTCTTAGTGCTCTTTCTATGGCAACTGCGTGGGCAATACCGGGAATTGTTTCTCCTTGCTGCATACTACCTGGGCTTAACATTGCGCCTGTTGCAACAAATAAGATTTTGTTCCATTTGCCCTTTTTAAGTTCTTTGTATAGGTATCCTGATAAGACAACTGCACTACACCCACAACCACTACCACCTGCATGGGTATCTTGGCTATCTGGATCAAAAATTTCGATGCCACAATCCTTTAGTAGGTGATCTATTTCATATCCTTCCTTATTCACTAATTCAACTAATAACTCCCTGCCATAAGTTGCTAAATCACCTGTAATAATAAGATCATAATAGTCTGGCGTTTTGCCAGTGTCTTTGAAATGTTGAATAATTGTATCTGCAGCGGCTGGGGCCATGGCTGCTCCCATATTCATAACATCACTAATGCCTAAGTCCACAACTCTACCTGTTGTAATACTTGTTATATAGGGACCCCCACCCTCTTTGGCCAAGATAACTGCCCCACTTCCTGTTACAGTCCACTGAGCTGTAAGAGGTTTTTGAGTTCCTAATTCAAGGGGGGACCTAAATTGTTTTTCGGCCCCGCAAAAATGGCTGCTTGTAGCAGCTATAACATAATCTGCAAATCCACCGTCTATGGTCATAGCACCTAGGGCCATAGACTCTGACATAGTTGAACAGGCACCAAACACACCAAAATAAGGAATGTTAAAATCCCGGATTCCAAAAGTTGTTCCTGTTAGCTGATTAAGCAGGTCCCCTGCAAAAATAAATTGGATATCTTTGGCTTGTAATTTTGCATTTGTCAGGGCAGCTTTGATGGTTTCTTTTACAAATTTGCTTTCTGCCTTTTCCCAAGTCTCCTCTTCCCACAGTTCATCCTCTGTTGTGACATCAAAATAACCCCCTAGTGGTCCCTCTGCTTCCTTGGGTCCCACTATAGAAGATGTGGCTATAATACTTGGGGGATTTTCTAATATAACCGTTTGTTTTCCAACATGTTTTTTCACTTAATTGCCTCCTTTTTTAGCCAATAAAATAATAAATAATCCCCAGCACCGTACTAGAGATTATCCCGTAGACAATGACTGGTCCAGCGATTGTAAAAATCTTAGCCCCCAAACCAAAAACATAACCTTCTGCCTTATGCTCGATTGCTGCACTTACCATGGAGTTGGCAAAACCTGTAATGGGAATAGCTGATCCACCACCAGCATATTTGCCAATCCGCTCATAAATATTTAGGGCCGTTAGGGCGGCTCCTAAAAACACAAGAATAACGCTGGTAAACCCTGCTGATTCCACCTTGGTAAATCCATATCCAATTAAAACATCTGCAATAAACTGTCCTATGGTACAAATTACTCCCCCTACCCAAAACGCCCTAAAGGAATTGGTAATAACCTTATTCTTTGGGGAGGCCTTATCCACCATTTGAGGATATTTATCTTTCATTTGATCAATTTTATTCATATATACACCTAGCTTCCTTGTTGAAGTACTGGCACTAGCCAATAGATTATAGACCCTATGGATTTCCCTAGTCCAAGGATAACAATCATAAAGGCTATGCCACCTGTTAAATTAAACCTTCTGTTCATAATTGGTAAAACGTTAAGAAATTCAGCTAAAGCCACTAATAGGCTTCCAATAAATACCCCATTAGCCAGTCCTATTATGACTAATCCTACATTCCCTAGTGGTATAGGAATCGGCCAAAAACTTAAGAGTGTCCCACCTATCCCCCCAAATATAATACAGTTTTCATAGAAAAATATATGGTCCCTAGTGTTCGTTCTTTCTATTAGTCTTGGCACAATGCCTAGGGCTGTAATAAGGGCAAAGACCCCTGCTGCCACTACGACCCCACTACTAAATCCAATTAATATCAATCCTAGTCTATTTAATATCATTCCTATTCCCTTTCATTGGACTCCTATTAGATGTATCTATTAAGCAAGTATTAATATCAGTATCATACTTGTTCATTTCTACTTGGATAGGGGTGGGGTCATCCGTTAGCTTCCTAACACCAAACTGATTGTAGAAAACAATAATCCCTACACCAACCCCAACAGAATACGGAATACTAATCCAGTTAGGGCTATCCGTCTCTACACCCGTTAACATCTCATGGATAGATTGAAATATTTCAATAAGGGCAACATCTTCATGGTAAGCCATGATGGTAATGGTTGATCCTATAAAAAGTGTTAACGCAACAACCACTATCTTAGTAACTTTCCAAAGCTTATTCTCTTTATAATCTGCCGGCAAAAACTGCAGGACCACACTTTCTTCTCCCGCATTAGAAATTGTTGCACCGGGAACCTCCTTAAGAACAGCTTTAATAATTTGTATAATACTTATAATATAGTTAGCTTTCTTGTCCTCACCTATGCTAAAAACTATAATGTCTTCTATTTGTCTTTGCGCATGCTGGGGGGCACTTATTTCAGCAATATCTTTTAACCTGATTAGTTTGTTCTTAGTAATGGTTGTTTTCTTATGAGGACTAATATAAATATCCACTAACAAGCTCCTTTCTTATTTCCTGCTGATAAACTAGAATTCCTTGGGTTGGCTCCTTATACTTAGAGTAATATAAATAAACCCATATTCCAATCACCACAAATAAGATTAAAAACAAAACGACTATGGTTCTTCCCCACCTAACTTCTCCCTTAGTAACCATCTCTTTCTCCCTTCTACCATTTGTCATTGTTTTATTATCTGCATTTTAATTTTTAATATACATGTTTTTTGTTAATGTAGTATAATAACAAGGTCATATAAAAGATTTGGCAAGGGGGGACTAAGGTGAGCAAGCTATATTTTTGGTATGGGGCTATGAATTGTGGTAAAACAACACATTTACTACAAGTTATTCATAACTACGAAAGCCAAAACATGAATACTATTTTATTTAAATCTAAAAATGATTCTAAAGGTGATGACCATGTGGTCTCTAGGCTTGGAATCAAAAAGAAAGTCGATTTTCTGGTCCATACAGATACAAACATTATAAAAATGATTGATGTGTTTTTAGCTAAAAAGGGTCAAATACACTGTATAATGGTTGATGAAGTTCAATTTTTAAAAGCCAACCATATTGATCAGTTACTAGAAATAGCCGTGGCCTATCATATACCTGTTATGTGTTATGGTCTTCGGACAGATTTTCGCATGGATGGATTTGAGGGGAGCTCACGCTTACTAGAACTAGCTCATAGTATTGCTGAAATTAAAAATATTTGTAGTTGCGGCAAAAAAGCTACCTTAAATGGCCGAAAAGTGAATGGTAAATTTGTCTTTGATGGGGCTCAAGTGGTCATAGATGATCAGGCTGATATTCAATATGAAGCCTTGTGCCCAGGTTGTTTTTTAAAACTAAAAAAAGCAAGTCGTTAAGGGTTATCCTTACGACTTGCTTTTTACTATTTTACTATTCTTATAGACTATCTGGAAAATCTTTTCTAAATGCTGCTACTAACTTATCTTGCCAATCTGATACCGCTTCCAATTCTCCGAAGAAAAATCTTAAGCTTTTTGGCTCTTCTTTAAATCTTAATCCCCCAATAAGTTCTCTATGGCTATATAACCATATGATCCTATCTATGGCATATTTAACTTGTGAGAGTGTAAATACTCTTCTTGGTAATGCAAGCCTAAGTAGCTCCATATTAGACATTGGTTCTGTTCCGTCTTCATTGCGTTGCTCTGACATGGTTCCTCTTTCCATACCACGCACACCACTAGCAATATATAAGGCTGCTGCAAGTGCCCCTGCTGGGTATTGGTTCTGCGGAATATGATCTAAGAACTTCATAGCATCTACGTGGCACCCAAGACCCCCTGCTGGTGTTACAACAGGCACACCAGCTTTTTCTAATTCATCAACCATATAAGCTATGAATTCTGGTCCTTGATTAATGTAATCTTCGTCCATAGATTCATCAAGACCTACTGTTAGGGCCTCCATTTCTCTTACAGACATACCGCCATAGGTAAGAAACCCTTCATATAAGGTTACAAGTTCTCTCATTTCCTTGTAAATCTTTTCGCTCGCTGTTGCTATTCCGCCCCCTCTTGCAAAACCGAGCTTACGGGCTGAGAAATAGATAATTTCACATAAGTCCATCATTTCCCGGGTAATTTCTTTAATGCTCATTGACTGACAAGCCTCTTCCCTTTCTTTAATAAAGTAAAGGTTATCTGTTAGTAAACTGGCATCAAGGACAAGCATAAGACCATTATCATCACATACTTTTCGTACGTCCTTAAGGTTTTGTAGTGAAAAAGGTTGTCCACCTATTAAGTTAGTGCCAGCTTCCATACGAACAAAAGCTATCTTTTCTTTGCCATTCTTCTTAATAATAGCCTTAAGCTTATCTATGTCCATATTTCCTTTAAATAGACAAGAACTTGTTACATCGATTCCTTCATCTATTGTAATCTCTTCAATTGATCCACCATTTAACCCGATATGTGCCTTAGTTGTTGTAAAATGATAATTCATTGGGACAATAGAGCCTTCTGTTACATAAGTTTGCATAATAATATTTTCACACGCTCTACCTTGGTGAGCTGGGAGGAAATACTTTGTTCCAAATAATTCTGTTACCTTATGATTTAGCCTGGTAAAGGTTTCACTACCTGCATAACTATCATCTGCAACAAGCATAGCTGCCTGCTGCCTATCACTCATAGCATTAACCCCACTATCTGTTAACATATCCATATAAACATCTTTGTTATTGAGTAAAAACGTATTATTACCTGCTGCTTGCATGTACTTAAGACGCTCCTCAATAGGGGGTAGTGCTAATTTCTGTATGATGGATACCTTATGCATCTCTAGTGGAATCTTTTCACCGCTAAAAAACTTTACTTTCGACATTTCTTGTCCTCCATATCACTATTATATTTTTGCTTAACTTACTACATCATAGCATAGGATTTCACAATATTCTATACCTTTTCTAATAATTCCCTATAATCTTCTGATGATAATACCCCCGAAATACGGTGTTCATCATTGACTATATAAGTGGGAACAACATCTATTTTTAATTCTTGTGCTATTTTCCTGTCATCTTTGATTTGCTTAGAATACTGGTCAGAACTTAGCATTCCAAGAACACCTTTCCTATCTAAACCAATCTCTTGCCCTAGTATCATAAGAATTTCTACATTCCCAATATCTAAACCTTCTACAAAGTGCGCGTGCATAATTCTCTTTGTAATTTCTTCGCTTTTACCAAACGCTTTGGCATAATAATTAAGCCTATGAGCGTTATAGGTGTTAGCAGATACAGCATCTTTATAATTATAAACTAGCCCTTCTTTTTCAACTGTTTCCTGGGTCTTTTCCATAATATGCTGGGCTTTACTTAGTGGCATTGCATAGTTATCTGCAAATTGCTGGACTGAATCTGTGTTTTTATCTCGCTCTTTTGTTGGATCTAATTCCAGGCTTCTATAATTCATCTCCACCTTGTCCCATAAATCAAATTCTTTTAAGGCTTCTTCAAATTTCTTCCTCCCTATATAGCAAAAAGGGCAAACAAAATCTGACCATATATCAATTTTTATTTTTTTCATTTTAATTCCTCCTAATTGTATTTTACGACCATACTCATATCATATACACCATATATGCACTATGAATTGATAAGATTTGTTGCATGTATCTTAATTATATCATATAATTAAGGTATATAATTGTATATTTTACACACAAACATATCATAGGGGGTTGAAAATGGAAAATAATAAGAATAACAATAAACTAACGACTGCAAATGGTGCACCTGTTGTTGATAATCAAAACGCTATGACCGCTGGCCCAAGGGGACCTATGCTACTACAAGACGTCTGGTTTCTAGAAAAACTAGCACATTTTGATAGGGAAGTGATCCCTGAGCGACGAATGCACGCCAAAGGTTCTGGTGCCCATGGTACTTTTACTGTAACCCATGATATTACCAAGTACACCAAAGCTAAGATTTTCTCTGAGATTGGTAAAGAAACCGATCTATTCATGCGTTTTTCTACAGTTGCTGGTGAGCGGGGGGCTGCAGATGCCGAACGTGATATTAGGGGATTTGCTATGAAATTTTATACCGAAGAAGGCAACTGGGATCTAGCTGGAAATAACACACCTGTCTTCTTCCTTAGGGATCCCCATAATTTCCCTGATTTAAATAGAGCTGTTAAGCGCGACCCTCGGACTAATATGAGAAGCGCCAAAAATAACTGGGACTTTTGGACATCTCTTCCTGAAGCCCTGCACCAAGTTACCATTACCATGAGTGAGCGTGGTATTCCTTTATCCTATAGACATATGCATGGATTTGGTAGCCACGCCTATAGTATGATTAATGCGGATAATGAGCGGGTATGGGTTAAGTTCCACTTTGAAACCCAGCAAGGCATTAAAAACCTAACAGATGCAGAGGCTGCTGAGATTGTTGCTCATGACCGCGAAAGTCACCAAAGAGATTTACTTGAGAGCATTGATAAGGGTGATTTCCCTAGGTGGACCATGTTTATCCAGGTAATGACTGAAGATCAGGCACTTAATATGCCGTATAATCCTTTTGATTTAACAAAAGTATGGTATAAAGGAGACTTCCCACTCATAGAAGTTGGGTATATAGAACTTAATCGTAACCCTGCAAACTATTTTGCTGATGTTGAGCAAGTTGCTTTTAACCCTGCAAGTGTGGTTCCTGGTATCAGCTTCTCACCAGATAAAATGTTACAAGGCAGATTATTCTCCTACGGGGATGCACAGCGCTATAGACTCGGGGTTAACCATTACCAAATTCCAATTAATGCCCCTAAGTGCCCGACAAATGTTTATCACCGAGATGGGCAAATGAGAGTGGATGATAACGCTGGTAGCACGATTGGATATGAGCCAAATAGTTACGGTAAATGGCAAGATCAACCAGAATTTAAAGATCCTGCCCTTGCTCTTAGCGGTGAAGCGGCTGATCACTGGAACTTTAGGGAAGACGACGATGATTACTACACACAACCTGGCAAACTTTTTAGACTCATGAATCCAGATCAGCAACAAGTATTATTTGATAATACAGCTAGAAATATGGGAGATGCGCCAGATAAAATCAAGATTAGGCATATTGGAAACTGCCTACAAGCAGATCCCGCTTACGGCAAAGGTGTGGCAGATGCACTTGGGATCTCACTTGATGCTGTAAAGTAATAAGGAGTGATTTACAATAAAAAAATATCTATCAAAAGTTCTATATATTATTGGCGGAACTTTGTCAATGATCTTAGGAATTATAGGAATCATTCTTCCAGTACTTCCTACAACACCATTTTTTCTATTAGCAGCATTTTGCTATATGCGTAGTTCTAAAAAACTACATGACTGGCTAATTAATCATAAGGTATTTGGTGAGTATATCTATAGCTATCTTAGGCACAGGGCCATTAAGAAAAAAGCAAAAATTTCAGCCCTTATATTTCTTTGGGCTACCATGTTAATATCAATATTTATTTTGTCAAATATTTATTTGCAGTTTATGCTTGTCATTATCGGCGCTGGGGCTAGTACCTATATACTATCCTTAAAAACATTAACAGATGAAATGTCTGCTGAACTAGCAAAACAAAAAGAGTAAAAAAGCGTCTGTTACACCTTTCTAAGGCATACAACTCTAGTTGCAAAAGCCTCAGAAAGGCGTAACAGACACCATAGCATAGGTAAGGAAAGTA
>CAZLPH010000023.1:17486-20041 GCA_964561345.1 uncultured Candidatus Epulonipiscium sp. | reverse complement strand
CTCTCTAATAGTATGAGCGTAGATTATGATAACACCCTTATGGATAACGCCACAATCGCTAAGGCCGTTAAAGATGCCGGCTATGATGCTTCGCCAGTTGTCAGTGGCCCTAAGGCGTCAACAAGAGTAGAAGATACGACAAACCATGTTGAAGAAGAAATCAAGGGCATGAAAACAAGGGTAATCATATCATTTGTGTTTTTGCTTCCCCTTATGTACGTTTCAATGGGACATATGGTGGGCCTTCCTTTTCTTGGCTGGCTAACAGGACCAGAAAATGCCATAAGTTTTGCCTTTATCCAGTTACTTTTAACACTGCCAGTTGTTTATATTAACCGTACTTATTACCAGGTTGGATTTAAAACCCTATTTCACGGAACGCCTAATATGGACTCCCTCATTGCTATTGGATCTGGTTCAGCACTGGCATATGGAATTTTTGCAATCTTTAGGATTGGCTATGGCCTAGGTCATGGTGACTTAGCCATTGTAAACCAGTATGCTGGAGACTTGTATTTTGAAGCAGCAGCAATGATTTTAGCCCTCATTACCTTAGGAAAGCTTTTAGAAACAAGGGCTAAGGGCAAAACATCTGAAGCAATTTCTAAATTAATGGACCTAGCACCAAAGACGGCTTCAGTTATTAGAAGTGGCCAAGAGATAGAAATTCCCATTGAGGAAGTTGAACTAGATGACGTTATTATTGTCAGACCAGGCCAAAGTGTGCCAGTAGATGGAGTTATTATAGAAGGAAATTCCTCAATCGATCAATCAGCTTTAACAGGAGAGAGTATCCCAGTTGAAAAACACGTTGGTGATCAGGTTATATCAGCTACCATTAACAAAACAGGGTCCTTTAAATTTAAAGCTAAAAAGGTTGGCGACAATACGACCTTGGCTCAGATTATTCAGCTAGTAGAAGATGCCAGTTCATCTAAGGCACCTATTGCAAAAATGGCTGATAAGATTAGTGCTGTTTTTGTACCAGTAGCCCTGCTTATTGCACTGACTGCAACAGTGGTCTGGTTACTCATGGGACAGTCTTTTGAATTTGCCATGTCCATTGGGATTGCCGTACTTGTTATTGCTTGTCCGTGCGCTCTAGGCCTTGCGACACCAGTTGCTATTATGGTTGGAACAGGTAGAGGCGCCGCAAACGGTATTTTAATTAAATCAGCAGAAGCTTTAGAGACACTTCATAGTATAAGTACAGTTGTTCTTGATAAAACAGGGACCATTACAGAAGGTAAACCAGTTGTAACAGATATTGTAACAACAAGCACCATTAGTGAAAAAGACTTACTTGCTATTGCGGCAGCTATTGAAGGGCCGTCAGAACACCCACTAGCAGAAGCAATTGTAGAAAAAGCAAAGCAAGAAAAACTTATCTTTAATGATGCAGAGAATTTTGACTCTATTCCGGGACGTGGGATCCTTGCAATGATGGATCAAAAGGAATATATTGCAGGGAACCTAGCCCTTATGAAGGAAAAAAGTATTGACGTAAGTTCTTTCCAAGATCGGTCAGATGGATTTGCTGATGAAGGTAAGACGCCCCTATACTTTGCAGACACAGAAAAATTACTTGGTATTATTGCTGTAGCTGACGTTGTTAAGCCAACAAGCCGCCAAGCAATTGATGAATTTAAAGCCATGGGAATTGATGTTGTTATGCTAACAGGTGATAATGCCAAAACAGCTGAAGCCATTAGAAAACAACTTCACATTGACCGGGTTATAGCAGATGTACTACCACAAGATAAAGAAGAAGAAATTAGAAGAATCCAAGATACAGGCAAAAAAGTAGCCATGATTGGGGATGGAATCAATGATGCCCCAGCTCTAGCAAGAGCAGATGTCGGTGTTGCCATAGGAGCAGGAACAGACATTGCCATAGAATCAGCGGACATTGTTTTAATGAAGAGTGACCTACTAGACGCTGTAACAGCTGTTCAGCTTAGCCATGCAACCATTAAAAACATCAAGCAAAACCTATTCTGGGCATTCTTTTATAATAGTTTAGGTATTCCACTAGCAGCAGGGGTATTCTACCTAGCACTAGGATGGAAACTAAGCCCAATGTTCGGCGCAGCAGCAATGAGCCTTAGTTCAGTATTCGTTGTGACCAACGCCTTAAGACTAAAACTATTCAAGCCTAAATATGTAACGACAAAATAATTAGCCTAAAGGAAAGTGAGGCCGCAACAATGCAAGCAGATAAAGTGAAAGCCACCCGTATGCTAAAAACAGCCAGAGGGCAAATAGATGGCATCCTAAGAATGATAGAAGATGACCGTTATTGCATTGATATATCTAACCAACTAATGGCAACCCAAGCGATCCTAAGGAATGTCAATAAAGAAATATTACATGCCCATCTAGGCAGCTGCGTGGCCGATGCCTTTGGCACAGAAGAGCAGCGCCAAAAGATTGAAGAAATCATGCTGGTGATAGACAAACTAACGAAGTAGATAGGATGATGTTCCCATGGGACCAAGGCGCAATCACCTCTGTTGCGGGGGGAGCCATGGTAACAGTCCCGAATGGTAACAGTC
>CAZLPH010000023.1:0-17386 GCA_964561345.1 uncultured Candidatus Epulonipiscium sp. | reverse complement strand
AATGGTAACAGTCCCCACTTTAGGTGGGCGGGGACAGTCACCATTCGGCCAGTAAAATAAAATGACAAGTAGCAAGAGCGGCTTTTAACGACGCAGGAAGTTATGCCGCGAAGGCTCCTTGTCATTTTATTTTACAGACACCCCAAACTACCTCACTAATTTTTTGGACACCCCGACACCCATATGATATAATTATAACAGAAGAATAAAATGACGAAGGGATGGTAGGCGATGGATGTTTTTAAAGAACAGATGATAGCAGTAAAACCAAACAGTAAGACGAAGATGAAGAAAACCCTCATAATTATTGCAGGGATTATAATTGCAGCTGCAGGGATGATATTTGGAGGATCTTTCATCGGGCCCATAGCAGTAGTGGCTGTACTTTTTGGGGGAAGTTACTTAATTAAGGGAATGAATTTGGAATATGAATATATATTGACCAATAATGAATTAGATGTTGATAAGATTATGAACAAAGAAAGAAGAAAAAGACTTTTTACCATAGATCTTAAAGAAATTAATGTCATGGCACATATAGATGATGGTGTTCGTAAGCCTGAGTTTGAGCGTGCTCAGAAAACCATTGATATCAGCAGTGGTGAAAAAGGACCTAATACTTATGTTATTGTCCTTATGAATAAAAACGAATTAACACAATTAATTTTAGAACCGAATGAAGAAATGCGCCAGGCTATGTTTAAACAAGCACCATCTAAAGTATACTTACAAAGATAGTATTTAAAAACCCCGTTGACCTTATAAGGTTAACGGGGTTTTGTGTTGTCATATTATTCTAAGTCTGAATCACCAAGTCCTAAGAATCCGATCATAAGCTTACTAAGCTCAACTGCCTTTGCTTCAGTTTCAGCTTCAGCAAACATACGAACAAGTGGCTCTGTACCTGAAAAACGGGTAATCACCCAGCTACCATCTGTAAAGTATACTTTAACACCATCTTCATAGCTTACTTTTTGGATTGCTACAGGGAACTCAGGAAGCTTTTTTTGTGTGAAAAGTAGGTTAAGAAGGGCGTCTTTTTGGTCTGGTGAAAAGCGGTAGTTATACTCTACCATACAGAAATAACCAAATTGCTCGTAAATCTCTTCTAGCATATCACCTAGGCGCTTGCCAGTGACAGATATCATCTCAACTAAAAGAGCAGCAGCAAAGATTCCATCCTTACCCTTAATGTGACCACGAATGGTAAGACCACCACTACTCTCACCACCGATTAAGGCCCCAGACGCATCCATTCCTGCTGAAATATGTTTAAATCCAACGGGTACCTCTAGGCACTCTTGCCCAAATCCTTTAGCAATAGAATCTAAGAGGTGGGTTGTAGCAATGTTGCGCACAACAGCACCTTTCCAGCCCTTATATTTTAATAGGTAGTAGTATAATAAAGATAAGATATCATTAGGGTGAATAAAGTTTCCTCTCTCATCAATGATACCAAGTCTATCTGCGTCACCATCTGTTCCAATACCCAAATCATATTTTTTCTCAGCTACCATATTGGCAAGTCTTGCAAGGGTATTTGCAGTTGGAGAGGGCATTCTACCGCCAAAAGTAGTATCATGTCTCTCGTGAATCATATCAACTTCACAACGTGCTGTGAGTAAGATTGTCTGCAATGAGTTTTTAGAAACACCAAACATTGGGTCTACTAAGATCTTAAGACTTTTTTCACGAATTGCCTCTGTGTTAACCATTTGTAAAATTGTATCAATATAATCATTAAAAGGATTAATCTCAAGGATCTTTCCAGATTCTACACCATGGGCATAAGGGAGTGTCTTTATATCATCAGCTGTAATTTTAGCAATTGATGCCTCAACACGCTCAGTTACATCTTCAGCTGCATCTCTACCGCCTTGTGTAAAAACTTTTATGCCATTATAAGAGGCAGGGTTATGACTTGCAGTTACACCAATGCTATAATGATTATTTAATTCTTTAGCAGCAAACATAATGAGGGGAGTAGGAGCAATCTTATTAATCAGTCTAACAGGAATGCCATTAGCCGCAATGACTTCTGAAATCCATTTGGCTGACATATCAGATAAGAATCGCCTATCATAACCAATTATAACGCCTTTTTCTAGTACATCAGGATTGTCTTTACCATCTTCAATCATCATATTAGCGATCGCCTGGGCGACTAGCAAAATATTAGATTTTACAAATTCATCACCAATAATAGCACGCCAACCACCTGTTCCGAATTTTACCATACAGTATCTCTCCTTATGTTGTTTAAAAATTTTATTGACAGAATGTCACAGTCATTCTCATTATATCATTTATAAAAAGCAATTGAAACAGACAATGTGGTTTTATGTGGTTTTTAGTTGTTTTTAGTGGGGTGTATGCCTGGAAATTAAATTTTAAATCCTTTTCTATATTTTAAAGGGGTTAATCCCTCAATTTCTTTGAACACTCTATTAAAGTGCGTTATGTTCTCAAAACCTACTTGCTCCGAAATATCAATTACTTTCAGACTTGTATCTTCTAGCAATACTTTGGCGTGATCAATACGTATATAATTTAAATAGTGAATGAAATTAAAGCCAGTGGCCTCTTTAAAAGTTCGGCTTAAATAATATGGGCTAATAAAAAATAATTTCGCCACAGCTTGTAAGGTAATTTTTTCATGGTAATGCTCATTAATATATTTAGATATGTTTGTGATTCTTTGGTATTTTACTGATGTATGATCATCAGTCTTTTCTTTCTTACTAACCTCTTTCAAATAGCGATTGCTAAGAAGAAGGTACTCACTTAATAAAATCTTGTTATAGAGAGTATCCTTGCTCTCTTTAAGCATTTTTTGAAGAAGTTCTTCTATTTCTTTTTTTTGAACTAAGTTAAGCTTTAATACCCTTTTCTCATTGGTAAAGCAGCTTAATAAGCGTGATACCTCTATATCTGTCATGCTTGCTAGAAAATCCTTTTTAAAGTTAATAAGAATACGTTCACCCACGGCGTCAGATGCAGGTAGTGTTTTATGAATATCTGATAAGTTAAGCCATACTAAAGTTCCTTCTTCAATATAATACGTTTTATCCTTAATAAAATAATAGCGGTCTCCGGATAATTGATAGTAGATCTCATAATGCATATGGTAATGAGTATCCCGCATGGTATCCTTTGTTTTATATTTTCTATATTCTATCTCAAAATCCTTGTCATCCCAGAGTAAGTCTAGATTATATTTACTCATTAATGCCTCCTTAAGCAATATATTTATAACTATACCATAGTATTTTGTCCTAAGGTTAGCTTAAATAATACAAATCTCCCCCTAGCACTGGGTCAGTGCTAGGGGGAGATTTGTATTATTTAAGATTTTCTGGTAAATAGGCTTTTGTATTTTCTAGCATTTCTTCAAAGAGTTCGTAGGCTTCATCATACCCTAGTGTAACAAGAGGATCATTAATAAATGCTGAGAAAGCTAAGGCTTTATCACCAGTTAAGACAGCATCAACAATGGCTTCTTGGTTACTAACATGCCTAGAGACCATTCCGTAGATAGGATTTGGTATTGGACCAGCCATAATGGGTTCAACTCTATCATTTCTAAAGACAGCATTAGTTTCTACAATTGTGCCAAGAGGTAAATTAGGAATCTGGCCTAGGTTTGGAATATTAACATTGGTGATGAGTTCCTCAAGTCCAACCAAGGCTTTGATTTGACGAACGCCATCCTCACCCGTTGCTTTAAATTCAAAGATTTCTTCCCCACTAGCCAAACGCTCAGACCTTGCTAGTCTTTCTTTTAAATCTTCCATTCGCCAGTCAACAGGTGTCAGGTTAAACTTCCAGGCTGCTGCGGTTTCCGGATTACTAAGATACCATTTACCACTTACTGCCTCAGCAAGATGACGATCACCCGCGGCTGCGATTAGACCAAATTTCCTAAAAAGATCAAACTTAACTCTTTGGGCAGAAAGGAAATTACTATTTAACCAGTGTTCTTTATTTCCTTCTTCGTAGCCAGTGTCATAAAATTTATTAACGAACTCATTATATAGTGGGAATAAATCCATTCCCTTATAACTTGCTTTATCGAGCCAGGTAAAATGATTAATCCCTAAAACGTTAACCTTAATATCTTCACGTTGTACATTCTCAATTCCATTCATTGTCTTAAGCATCTTAGCTAAAAGTTCTTGTGTTCCAAAAACCTCGTGGCAGCAGCCAAAAGCTTTAATTTCAGGGAAAACCTTGTATAAAGTACTAACACAGGTGGTCATAGGATTGGTATAGTTAATCACCCATGCTTCAGGAGAGTGCTTTTTAATTGCCTCAGCAATTTCCACATACATTGGCAAGGTCCGAAGTGCCCTTATACAACCACCAGGTCCCACAGTATCACCAACAGCTTGGTAAATACCATACTTTTCTGGCAGGTGAACATCTGAGTACATCTCAGTAAAAGTCCCTGGAAGAATGGATAAAATAATAAAGTCAGCCCCTGTAAGTGCTTCTTCTAAAGATTTTGTCGCTTCATATGTCCACTTGGACTTTGCCCCATCTAGATCATTCATTTTATTGCCAATAATCTCGTTGTTATGGGCTGCATGATGATCGATATCATATAGTTTAACCGTACCAGATAAGCTTGGCTCTACAGCTAAATCACTCATAAACCCCCAAGCCCAGCCTCTTGAGCCACCACCAATATAAGCAATGTTAATATCTTCTACCTTATCTTTTAAATAATTCATGTGACCACTCCTTGTATAATATATGTTTTATATAATTCTATTGTAAGACAAGATAACATAAAATACTTAGGATTATTTGCTTTAAAAGATAAAAAGTGAACATATATTGCACTATGACTTGTTTGACGCTCGGTTAATATAGGCAGTTGGTGTCATGCCCGTATGCTTTTTAAAGAGTTGACTAAAGTACTGCGGGTTGTTTCCACATCCTACCTGCTCAGCAACTGTATAAATGTTTTCTACCTTATCATCCAGAAGCAATTGTTTGGCTTTTTCCATTCGCTTACTTGTTAAGAAATATGAAAATTTATAGCCTGTTTCCTTAATAAACTGTTTACTTAAATAATCCACATTCATATATAAATAATTTTCTGCAATCCATTTTAGTGAAAGGTTTGGGTTAGAGAGATTTTCATTGACATATTGTAATGTTTTTTCAATAAAGTTTTTGTATTCAGATTGGGTTTCACTTTGCAAATCAATGTGATGGTCAAGTTTATTAATAAACTCTCCTAAGATAGACGCACACCCTTCTAGATCATTTATTTCTAGCAAAAAATCGGTAATATGCATAGGACTAATAAGAAAAAGGTCACTATTGGTGATTTTCATTAAAAATGTCGTGATCATGGTTCTTAGTAAATTCTCATCTTCAACTTCAGAGAGGGCTTCCTTGATTTCTGAAAGAAATGAAGCTTTTTGAAAGACCTCTGGGGAGTCAAACTTATTTAAAATATCATTAATTTTTATAAACAATGAATTATGGTTGTAGGTTGTTATTAAATGTTCTTTATGAACGAGGTAAATAAATTCATAACGGGCAATTTTAGTTAAAACCACTTCCAATAAGTCATAAAGACTCGGAAAAGATGATTTATGATATTCAATGGGTACAGCTAGATTTTTTAAGTCTAGATCCTCCAAAAAATTAATAAATTTATCAGTGATACTGTATTGAGATTTGAAAAAAACAATTAATGTATTGGTAACATAAATAAAGTGCGCAATCAGGCCAGGGGCGGACTTAGTCAAAAACAGTTGGATTGCCTGAATAGATGATTGCAGATTTTCATCGGTTAGATAGTGAATGTAGTAGAGCTCATAGTTTATGGCTCCAAAGTCAATATAATGTTCATATTGTTTTACAATTGTTTTGAGATCATCTCTATGGGCTAGGCTCTCCATAATAATATTACGCATAATATTGTCATCTAAATTGTCTTTAAGCTTTTGATGACTTTGTTGTATTTCTTCAGTTGCTTTTAGTTGCAAGCAGTCATCTACAACCTGCCGCATGACATCTATAATTTGACTTTCATTACATGGTTTCAAAAGATAATGTTTGACACCATATGCCATGGCCTTTTTGGCAAAATCAAATTCACCATATCCGGATAAAATAACAAATTGAATATTTTTATCCGTCTCCCGAACCTTTTTGATAAGGTCCAAACCAGAAAGACCAGGCATCTTAATATCAGTTAGAACCATGTCGGGATACTCGTCAATAATCATATCGTAGGCTTCGATACCATTTTTACAAAGACCTATTAACTCAATACCTAAAGATTTCCAATCAATAATGGAACTGATTGTTTCACGAATTATCTTCTCGTCATCAACAATAATCAATCTAAACATAATACGCTCCTTTAATAGCAGGTTATTTTGTGGCTACATATGGAATGCTAATCATAGCAATAGCAAAATCGTCTTTGTTATAAAAGCTTAAACCGTATTCTGGGCCAAATTTAAGCTTAATACGATGATCAATATTTCGTAGTGCAATACCAAACCCGTAAGGATTGATATCCTTATTTTTCAGCCGATTTAATAAATCATCTTCAAATTCTGAACCGTTGTTTTTGACCCGAATTTCTAAGGTGTCATTATTAAGGGTGATGTTAATAATAATATAGCATGCTTCAGTTATTTCTTCTAAAGCATAATGGATAGCATTCTCAACAAGGGGTTGGATACAAAGTCTTAAGAGCGGGGCATCTAACAAGCTAGGATCCTCTACTTCGAGCTGATAGATTAATCGGTCCTCATAACGAAATTGTTGAATAGTCATGTAGTAATTAACCAAATCCAGTTCCTCTCTTAAGGTAAAGCAATCGGATGTTTGGGTTAGACTAGATCTTAGTAGGCTACCCAAAGACTCTACCATTAGTGAAATTTGTTCTTCACCAATAGATTTTGCTCGCCAATTAATGGAGTCTAAGGTGTTATATAAAAAGTGAGGATCAATTTGTGACTCTAGGGCTTTTAGCTGGGCATCTTTTGTTAGTATTTCATTAACATAGTTCTTTTGGACCAAGGTTTTAATTTTATTGGCCATGAGGTTGAAATTTCGGTGTATAATGCCAAGCTCATCTTGGCGGTTAGAATAATCGTAGCTATCAGGTAAAATTTCCATATCAACACTTTGAAATGCCCGCATTTTTTTGGTTAAGATCTCAAGATGTTTGGTAATGTTATTGACTAGTGAAGAAGACAAAGACAATCCCAAAATAGCGCTAGCAACAACAATGAGAAAATAAATGGCATAAGTTCTTGAAATATGTTTTTGGGTTTCTGTATAGGAAACCAAACAGATATAATCCAGTGGGTAGCCAGGAATAGAATCTTTAACGGCAAAATACTGCTGCTTATCTAATGTAACAACATCATAATTAGTGTCAAAACCAATTAAGCTTTCTGCTTGCTCCTTTGAAATAGAATTGGATTGATACAAAACATCGTCTTTATCGAGCAAAATAAAGGAGGCATTTGAAAACTGTTCCCCAAAATCAGTGGCATCCCGGATAATTGCATCAAGATTTACTTTAACGATTAAAAACCCTAAATTATCCAAAGTCATATGCTTGATTTGTCTAATAGAGCGGGCCATGAGAAGCCCTTTTTTATCGCCATATGATGTGAGCCACTTAACAGCTCCTTCAGCTTCAAGAGCAATCTCCTTAATATGTTCATAATCATCATATTTAGGCAGGAGATGTTGGCTTGCCCGTGTAGGAATAGCCTTATTATTATAATACAAAGACATATAATCTAAGTGTTTTGTATTGGAATTAAAGTAATAGCTGTGTAAGATATTATATAAATTTCGGCTTTTAATATTGCTCTCTAAGGATTTAGGTTCATTATTCATCGTAACTAAATTATCTTGAATTCCGGCATCAGATATAATCATACTAGATGTGACTTCTATAGAATTTAAAATAGAACTAATGTGCTCAGCAGAATAAACTAAGGAATTAGCAATGGAACGGTACAATAGGTCTTGGTTGTTAGCCATCACACCTTCCATAGCAAAAAGAGCAGCAAGAGCAACTAGTATAACAGCAGCAGCAGTGGTACTAAAAAATTTATATTTTAATGATAAGTTCTTGAATAGCCTCATAATAATCGATCCCCTATATGAAAATTTTGTTTGAGGGCATTAACCCTATCTGTTGATAATATATGGTTGATAGTTAGATTTCATATAAAATCATACTATATTTACAGATAAACTACAATTTAAATGACTGTTTTAGATAAAAAGACGGTTTTTTATAGGAGGAAGTCGGTTTATGTTATATACAATATTTCTGTATCCCCTATAATTAAAGTTGTAAAGAACACAAGAGCATACATAAAGTAGCACATAGAGGGGGATTAATATGAAGAAGAAATTAGCTTTGGTTTTAATTATTGCATTATCTGTTATGGGTATTACAGCATGTGGTTCTGCTAGTAAAACGGAGACACCGGACACAGGTGGGAATACGCAGCAAGAAAGTACAAGCAGTGATGATGGGGAGAAAGCCTTAACAGTTGCTTGGTGGGGAAATCAAGTGCGAAATGACCGAACAGTAGAAACCCTAGATTTATACACAGATGAGAATCCAAATGTTATATTTGATGGACAATTTTCTGAGTGGGGAGATTACTGGAATAAGTTAGCAGTTGCCTCAGCAGGTGGTAACTTACCTGATATTGTACAAATGGATTATAAGTACCTTGAGCAGTATGTTAGTAATGATTTATTAGTAGATCTAACACCTTACATTGATAGCGGTATTTTAGATGTTTCAGGTATCGACCAAGGTATATTAGAATCTGGTTCTGATGGAGATGGTGTTTATGCGATTGCACTAGGTGTAAATGCGCCATCATTGTTATATAACAAAACTTTATTAGAAGAAAATAATATTGAAATTAAAGATAATATGACAATGGACGAGTTTAAAGAGTTATCTAGAGAAGTTTATGAAAAAACTGGTTATAAGACAGACTTGTCCTATGGACATGGTGAAAACTTTATTGAGTATTATATGAGAGCTGAAAATGTTGTTTTGTTTGACGGTGACAAATTAGGTGTTGATAGTGCAGAAGATTTAGTACCTTTCTTTAAGCATTATGAGCAAGGTATTGCAGAAGGATGGCATATAGCACCAAGTGTATTTGCAGGTGTTTCACCAGCGATTGAGCAATCACCAATTGTATATGGCACAAGCCCAGAAGCGAGATCATGGTGTGCATTTGGTTATTCAAACCAAGCAACAGCAACAGCAAATGCTGCTGAAGAAGGTGTGGAGATTGGGATCACAACTTGGCCTTCAAACGATCCAGCCTTATCTAACTACTTAAAACCAAGTCAATTCTTCTCCGTTACAAAGCATAGTAAGAATCCTGAAGAAGCAGCAAAAATAGTTGACTTTTTCACGAATTCAGTGGAAGCCAATGAAATTCTATTAGGGGAAAGAGGCGTTCCAGCAGCAGCACCTGTAGCAGCATCTATTGCGTCACAATTAAGCGAAACAGAAACAATGGTTGTTGGTTATATTAACAATGTTGTTGCACAAAACAGTTCGACTCTTAACCCACCAGCATCAGATCGTGCCAGTGAGGTATTTGATCTAATTGATAGGTTACAAGAGAAGTTATGCTATGAGCAAATTACCTCAGAAGAGGCAGCAAAAGAATTATTTGAAGAAGGAAACAGAATGTTGTCTGGTCAATAAATCAGATTAAACCATAATAAATCTACAGATGAGTATAAATACCACCTGTAGATTTATTATAATAATAATTAAGGAGGAAAAGTATGACGAAGTTTGCTTCATTTAAGAAATGGTTAAATAAAGAGGAAGTTGCCGGGATTGTTTGTGCATCACCTTTTATTATTGGCTTTCTGTTTTTTATTATTGTTCCCATGTTAATATCCTTATACTATTCTTTTTGTCAGTATGATATTTTATCACCGCCAGTATGGATTGGACTAAAAAACTATACTAAGATGTTTACAAATGATACGACGTTTTTTAAGAGTGTAGGCGTAACCTTTTACTTTGCACTGGTTTCGGTGCCATTAAGATTGATTTTTGCACTAATGATTGCAATGCTTTTATTAAAAACCAATAAAATGTCTGGTTTTTATCGTGCGGCTTATTACCTACCATCTATTATTGGTGGTTCTGTAGCAGTTGCTATCTTGTGGCAAAGAATGTTTGCTGTAGATGGTGTTGTTAATACGTTACTTGGTTACATAGGGCTTAACAGAAGTTTTCCTTGGCTTGGAAATCCTAAATCAGCCATTTGGGTGTTGATTATATTAGCAGTATGGCAATTTGGATCATCTATGTTAATATTTTTAGCAGCATTAAAACAAATACCTACTAGCATGTATGAGGCAGCGGATATAGACGGGGCAAATAAGTGGTCACAATTTTGGCAAGTGACACTACCATTATTAACACCGACTATTTTCTTTAATTTAATTATGCAAATGATTAATGGCTTTTTAGCCTTTACGCAATCATTTATTATTACACAAGGTAAGCCTATGGATTCGACACTGTTTTATACTGTTTATATGTATAAACAATCATTCGAGTTTTACAATACAGGTTATGGCGCGGCTTTAGCATGGGTAATGCTCGTTATTATTGGACTTATTACAGCAGCGTTATTTGCAACTAAGAAACTTTGGGTTTATGATGAAGGGATGTGATTAATCATGATAAAAAATAAAAAAGTCGGTAAGATTATTTATCATATAGTGGTTTTTTCATTTGCAATTATAATGATTTATCCATTACTTTGGATGATTATGAGTTCATTTAAAGAAACAAACACTATTTTTACAACAGCAGGCAGGTTAATTCCTGAGAAATTCACCTTGGCGAATTACATAACAGGATGGCGCGGGTTTGGAAAAGTTGGATTTGCTACTTTCTTTAAAAATTCTATGTTTATATCAGTTGTAGCAACCATTGGAACAGTGTTATCGTCTGCTATTGTTGCCTATGGCCTCTCAAGATGTAATTTTCCTGGGAAGAAGTTATTATTTACAGCTATGCTCGTATCAATGATGTTACCAGCACAGGTTCTTATGATTCCACAATACCTATGGTATCAAAAACTAAATTGGATTGGTAGTTACCAACCTTTAATTGTACCTTATTTTTTCGCTACACAAGGTTTTTTCATTTATTTAATTATGAACTTTATTGATGGTATACCAAGGGATTTAGATGAAGCGGCCAAGATAGATGGTTGTTCGTACTATACAACGTTTACAAGAATTATTTTGCCACTTATTACACCGGCTTTAATCACATCTAGTATATTCTCTTTTATGTGGAGATGGGATGACTTTCTATCCGCCTTACTGTATGTGAATAAGTCAGCTAAATATCCTATCAGTTTAGCTTTAAAGTTATTTAGTGATCCCAGTGCCTCAACAGATTATGGTGCCATGTTTGCTATGGCGACATTATCCATTTTACCAGCAATTACGATTTTCCTTCTGTTACAGAAATATTTGGTTGAAGGAATTAGTACATCTGGTTTGAAAGGTTAAGCACTATAATAATCTCAAAATATATAAAATATGGAGGGAAAGTATGACATTAAATGAAGAGTTAATTTTATCAAAAATAGAGATAGTGGTTAATAAATTAATGAATCTTGACATGCCTGATAGTGATAAAAGCCTGACAAGAGAAGAAGAAGAAGCCATTGGCATATTTGCAAGGGATTTTGGCATAATGGAATGGGATTGGCCACAAGGTGTGGGGCTATTTGGTTTGGGAAAGCTTAATAAATACCATAATGACAATCGTTATTTGGACTTTCTAGAGAATTGGTACAAAACCAATATAGAAAATGGGCTTCCATCTAAAAATATTAACACAACCACTCCCTTGTTAGCATTAGTCGATTTGCTAGATCTTAGTCCGTCCAAAGAGAATGAAGCATTATGTATTGGGTGGGCAAACTGGTTAATGGAGTCAATGCCTCGTACAAGAGATGGTGGATTTCAACATGTAACAAGTGCTAATGGAGACCGATTAGGCGTAAGGTTAAATGACAGTGAAATTTGGATTGACACCCTATTTATGACGGTTCTATTTCTAAACAAAATGGGACATAGATATAATAATAAGGAGTGGATTTCAGAATCCCTACATCAAATGTTAATACACATTAAGTATTTGTATGACAAACAAACTGGGCTTTTTCATCATGGGTGGAGCTTTAGTGAAAATGGTAACTTTGGTGAAGTATTTTGGTGCAGAGGTAACTCATGGTTTACAATTGGTATCTTAGAATTTATCGATAGCTTTAAAGGTAGCATGGAACCAGGAATAAAGGCCTATTTACTAGATACATTTAAGGCCCAAGCAAAAGCCCTTAAAGGCTACCAATCAAGCTCCGGACTTTGGCACACAGTCATTGATGATAAGACTAGCTATGAGGAAGTCTCAGGCTCAGCAGCTATTGCCGTAGGACTTCTAAAAGGAATCCGCATGGGTATACTAGACGATTCTTACAAACCATGTGCAGAAAAAGCCATAGAAGCAATCATCAAAAATATCGATAAAGATGGCACAGTACTAAAGGTATCTGGTGGAACAGGTATTGGTTATAATAAAGATCATTATAGAAACATTATTATTGCACCAATGGCTTATGGGCAATCCCTGGTTTTATTAGCCCTAACAGAAACCCTAAGCTACTTGTCATTTGATTAAAAACTGCTTGTTACAATTTTAGTACAGATTGTAGCAAGCTTTTTATTTAAAATAAAAGAGTTCTACCCGTTTAATTACAAATAGTATAAAAATAAAGGAGTGGTTTTATGCGTATCGGTGTTTTAGCACATAACTTTGGAAAAAGTCAACCAGAGGCGTTAGCAAAAAAAATCAGTCAATATGGATTTGAATCAGTACAATTGGCTTTGCACTTAGCCATTGAAGGAATGGATGAAAAAATAGGGAATATCACCTCTAGTTATGCCAATGAAATAGGAGAAGCTTTTGAAAAATACAAAATAGAGATTGCTACATTAGGGTGTTATATTAATATTTTAAACCCAGAAAAGGAAGTTCTAAAAAAGGATATGGCACGCTTTAAAGAAACCTTAAGATTTGCAAAAGACTTTGGGGCAAGCTCAGTTTCGACAGAAACAGGTTCTATTATGCCAGATTATAGTCCCCACCCTGATAACCGTAATGAGGAAAGCTTTCAACAAGCTAAAAAGGCCATTTGGGAACTGGTAGAAGAGGCCGAAAAGCATGATGTTAAGATTTGTCTTGAGAGTGTTACCGTCCACAGCATGTACGATGTGCACCGGTTAAAAAGAGTGGTGGAAGAAATTGGATCCAATCAGCTACGCTATATTATAGACCCTGGAAACTTACTTGATTCAAGCAATATTCACAAGCAAGATGAGGTGATAGAAGAAGCCTTTAAAGAGCTTCATCATAAGGCTGCTATTTTACATGCCAAAGACATTATTTTTAATGGGGACAATAAATTTGATGCAACACCTGGAACAGGGATTCTTAACTACGTAAAAATAGGAGAAATGGTTAGGAAATATCAATTAGATATAAATGTTATTGCAGAAAACACAAGGGTTGAAGAAGCCGTAGATGTTAGAAACTTTTTAAAAAACCATTTAATTGATGGGAGTGATTAATAATGGAAAATAAGTTATATCACGGAGCAGCTTACTATCCAGAGCTTTGGGAAGACAAAATCATGGAAGATATTAATTTGATGAAGGAAACAGGGATTAATCTTGCCAGGATAGGGGAATTTGCATGGTCTAGAATGGAGCCAGAAGAAGGCAAAGTTGATATAAGCTTTTTTGTAGATGTGGTTAAGAAGTTATATGAAAATGGAATTGAAACAATCATGTGTACACCAACGCCTACTCCGCCTATTTGGATGTCCCATGGGCACCCAGAAAGAATGTATGTAGATGACCAAGGTAATACAATGAACCATGGATCAAGGCAGCACATATGTACAAACAATGGTTATTTTAGAGAAAAAGCCCATAGAATCACAAATGAAATTGCCAAACACATTGGAGAATTACCAGGGCTTGTTGGCTGGCAACTAGATAATGAGATGAAATGCCATGTTTCAGAGTGTATGTGCAAAACATGTAAAGAACTTTGGCACCAGTGGTTAGAAAAAGAATACGGAAACATAGACGATTTAAATGAAGCCTGGGGAGCTAAAATATGGAGTGAAGAGTATTTAAGTTTTGACCAGGTTCCCCAGCCCCTACACGTTCCTTTCTTACATAATGCTTCTCATAGCTCAGCCTATAGAAGATTTAGTAGAGAAAGTACAAGTGAATTTTTAAAAGACCAAGCAAATGTAATAAGAGCGTATTCAAAAGCGCCTATTACACACAATAGTTGTTTTGCCTTTGATATTGACAATGAGGCTATAATGGAAGATTTAGATTTTGCCTCTGTAGACGGCTACCCAGTCTACGATAACTATCAAAGTTTTATTATGAAATATGATTTTTGGAGAAACCTTAAAAAAGGCAAAAATTTTTGGGTGATGGAAACAAGCCCATCTCATGCTGGGTCTTTGGCCAGCTATGCCAAAGTTCATCCAAATGGTTATTTAGTAGCAGAAGCTGTGGCAGCCTACGCTCTTGGAGCCCAGGGGTTTTGTTACTGGCTATGGCGACAACAGCGCTCAGGCTGTGAGCAGCCCCATAGCTCAGTTATTAGTGCTTGGGGAGACCCGGGAGTAGGCTATCCAAATGTCCTAGCCCTAGAGAAAGCTAGGCAGGTGATTGAGCCTATTTTTACAAAAACAAAAGCCCAGCAGGCAGAACTTGCCATAACTTACTCAGATATGGCAAAAGTCTTTATACTATCAGAACCACATAGGGATCTAGACTACCGAGCAGGTGTGACAAAGTTTCATGAGCTTATCCTTGAAACAGGGATTCATAGAGACTTAATCATAGAAAAAGATACACTAGAAGGATATAAGCTGTTATTGACTCCTTTTATGCACTATTTGTCACCAGAGTATATTGCAAATGCAAAAGCCTTTGTTGAAAAAGGTGGCATATGGATTGTTGGGCCTATGACAGGTGGAAGAACAAAGGAACATACCATCCATACAGATGCGGCTTTAGGGGATTTAGATGCCTTAGCAGGGGTTAAAACCTTGGCAACCTACCCAATGGATGACTCAGGTGCACAAGGAGAAGCTTTTGGTGTTAGGGCGACCCTAGGACTTTGGAGCGCTGTATTTGAGGGAAAAGAGGCGAAAATGGTAGGTAAGGTTGTTGGCGGCGTCACACCTGATACGGCCTTTATCACTGAAAGAGCCTTAGGTAGTGGTAAAATAATTATGCTTGGATCTATGCCCATAGAAGACCAGGGAGACCTGATGATTAAAGCCCTAGTAGAACATTACGCGAGGGAAGCAGGAATAGAGACAAGAACAGATGTAGCCATTGGAACAATTGTAGCGCCGCGTATAGGAGATGGCTATAGGTTATGGGTCATTATCAATATGGATGGTAAGGGTGGCCATGTGACAAGTGACCAAGCAGGGGTTGATTTATTAACAGGCGAGCCTGTAGCAGCTGGAAAAATAGAAGTCGGTAAATACGCATACAAGATTATTAAATTTAATTAAAGGGTGTGGTAATAAGCGGTAAAGTTACATTTAAAATCTTCTGCAATTGTGGTTATCTAATTATTATGATAAAATAGAGAATAGATAAATTTAACATATTCAGAGGAGGTTTTTTATGGGAAAGAATCCGTTTTCGAAGATTACACCAGAGGTATTGGCTCTAACAGACTTATCAGTGGAAAATAGTACAATGGACCCATCACTTTATGCTAAATATGATGTAAAACGTGGGCTTCGTGATATTAGTGGTAAGGGTGTTTTAGCAGGCTTAACAGAACTTGCAGAAGTACGCTCTTACTATATCGTGGATAATGAGTATGTGCCAAGTGAAGGACAACTATTTTACCGTGGAATAGACATAGAAGATATTGTAGAAGGCTTTATGAGTGAGGACCGTTTTGGATTTGAAGAAACAACCTATTTATTATTATATGGTAAGCTTCCAACCCAAGAGGAAATAGAGAATTTTAAGGAAATATTAGGTGGCTACCGTTCTTTGCCGACATCTTTTGTCCGTGACATTATTATGAAAGCGCCAAGTTCAGATATGATGAATACACTGGCTAGAAGTGTTCTTACATTATATTCCTACGATGATAAGGCAGATGATATTTCGCTGCCTAATGTAATGAGGCAATCACTACAATTAATCTCATTATTTCCAATGCTATCGGTGTATGGCTACCAAGCCTATCGCCATTACCATGATGGGCAGAACCTGGTTATTAATACGCCAGATCCGTCCTTGTCAACAGCAGAATTAATTCTTCACCTCCTAAGACCAGATAGCCAGTATACACCACTTGAGGCTAAAATTTTAGATTTAGCCTTGGTACTTCATGCTGAGCACGGTGGGGGGAACAACTCAAGTTTTACAACCCATGTTGTTAGCTCTAGTGGGACAGACACCTACTCCTCAGTCGCTGCATCTTTAGGGTCTTTAAAGGGCCCTAAACATGGTGGTGCCAACATTAAAGTCGTTAAAATGTTTGAGGATATCAAAGAAAATGTTAAGGACTGGACAGACGAAGAAGAAATCAAAGCCTATTTAAGAGCAATCCTTGGCAAAGAAGCATTTGATAAGTCAGGCCTAATTTATGGCATGGGCCATGCTGTTTACTCTTTATCTGATCCAAGAGCCAAAGTATTTAAAGGTTTTGTTGAGAAGCTATCGGCAGAAAAAGGCAAAAGTGATGAGTACAAGCTATACACTTTAGTTGAGAGACTTGCGCCAGGCGTTATCTCCGAAAAGCGGGATATTTATAAAGGGGTTAGTGCTAACGTAGACTTCTATAGCGGATTTGTCTATGCCATGCTAGAGATTCCTATGGAACTCTACACACCAATTTTTGCCATTGCCCGTATTTCAGGGTGGAGTGCTCACCGGATGGAAGAATTAATTAACTCAAGCAAAATTATAAGACCAGCTTATAAGAATGTTTCAAAGCATCAAAAATATACACCCCTTAAAAGTAGAAAACAATAAAAAATCATGCTCTCTAAAATAAAAAAGAGAGCATGATTTTTTTCTGATAAGACCCCTATTATCTTGACAATATACTTTATTATATGATAGAGTTAAGGATAATATTTTAGCATAAAAAGCATTAATATATAAACAACTAACACTATATCAGGAGGGAAATAACAATGTCCAAAATTATCAAAGAAGGAATCACCTTTGACGATAT
>CAZLPH010000022.1:0-20211 GCA_964561345.1 uncultured Candidatus Epulonipiscium sp. | reverse complement strand
TTCTAACTAAGGTTTTGTGAGAAACTGCCGACATATACTATAGCACTTATAGGTGTTTTAGACGCCCTTTAACCTAAGGAGGTAAACAATGAAAAAATACGCAAAAATAGCACTTACCCTAATTTTCTCAGCAAGTACTGTCTTGCCTATATACCCACAGACTTTTCCTAATATGGATGAGAGTGAATATAAGCAAGCGGAAAGACAGGCTATTTATGAAGAGAGAGGCCTTGTAATTGCAAATGAGCCAAGCCTTGGATACTTAACATACGTTAACCATAAAGGTGAAAGTATAACAAGGAATTACTATAAAAATGACGTCAAGGTTGAAAAGATACCCTATTATGAAGTAGAAGACTTAATTGGATATATCGATCAAATGTTTCCAAGCTTTAAGTTTGACCCAAGAGATACCACAGCTGAGCACATCCAGCCGGGAGACTACATATATATGCATCTTGCAACAGACAAAACAATTACCCAAATAAGTGCATCCACAAGCCATATTGTTCGCTACGGTAGAGTAAAACAGTTTACCCCAGCTGGTATGGCTATGAGCCAAATGATGTTAGAAGACGAGCAAGGCAAAGTGTTTTATATGGAAGTGGCTAGTCAGGTGCCTGTTACAAAAGCAGGTATACCAATGACAGTATCTGGTGTGCAAGAAGGAGACTGGGTCAAGGTCCTCCTATCCCAAGGAACAATTGCACCAGGTAATACAGCAGAGTATGTAAAGGAAATCGTTGTAGATAGAGGCAGCAGGCATATATCTAATATATACCGGGGCCAAGTCACCCATATAGACCCCTACCAAAATAGTTTATATTTACAAAATACCCAGCCTATGGTGAAAAATGGTTGGGGACCCTATACAGATATTAAAGGATTATCTATGAAGCAAGGAAACCCAGAGGCATATTATATGGGTAACCAAGTTTCCTGGGATTATGTCAGTAGGTACCTTAAGCATCAGCCAGGCTATGTTTATATTGCCATGGAAGAATACTACGGCAGTGAAAGAGCGGTAAAATTAGACTTTCAAAGTGTTCACCAAAGAACCTTACCAGCAACTACAATTATTAGTGCTCAGCCAGGGTTAATAAAACTAATGAGCGGCGAAGAAATCAAGGTCAGCCAAGATGCCATTATTCGCAGGAATGGTCGCCTTGTAGATTCCTATAGTATTATGGCAAGTGATTACGCCCAGGTAGTTGTCACAGGAGAAAACAAAGCTGCTGTCATCGATATCACGGACCAGCCAACAAAAGGAAACCTGCAAACATTCCGTGGCCGCATTAGGAAAATTAAAGATAGAGAGACCTTTGAAGTAGAAACATTCTCTCTACTCGATGATACCCTATGGCTATTCCATCCAATCCCAAGAACCTTTACCATTGATAGTAGAACCAAGTTTTATAATGAAGCAGGAATAGCAGATAATGGCATAGAAGAATTTATAGGATACGGGGAAGAGTCTCAGATTGAGGAAGTATATACGGCTATTGTAGAAGGAGACTATGCCCAGGCAGTTATAAAAATGCCTTACACAAGATACGCTGTTCGTGGTGAAATTTATGAGTCATCAGATGGTGAGATCAAGATAAAAGACACTTATATCTACCACCAAGAGCTTAAACGGTGGGAAGTCAAAGGGAGAAAAGACAACACACAAAGTATTAGCCTAGCAGCAAATGCAGCGGTTATGAAAAATGGAAAGCTTATCTCACCTAAGTCCCTTGTACAAGGTGATCGTATTCGTATTATGACAGATATAAATCCCTTAGGCCAAGGTGAGGCAGCTACGGCTTTAGATGTAGAGGGATATTTAATAATCGTTGAAGAGTAGGAGGTACTCATGAGGAAAGTCGTTTTAGCAACAATACTTACCCTATCATTTACAATGCAAGCTTTTGCACTAGAAGGAGAAATGGGGTACTTTGGTGGGATTTCAACAGGCACTAAACTACCTACCACAACGGAAATAGCACAAAAAAACAGTAAAAAGAAAACGAAAAGAGAGTCCCTACCTTATAAAGAGCATATTTATTTAAATGGTAAGGCAGAACTTGTAGAAGGAACCATCGATGTTCGTCCATCAGGTGAAGTTGACCCAGAAAAACCAGTTGGCACATATAAAGAGTCCTACATTATAAAGGCCCAAAATGCAGACGGCTCCAGTGTGGTCAATCGTAATATAACACTAGATACCCAGTATGTATACGATGGGGTCCACCACCAGGCAACCAAAACATCAACAGTTAGTAAGTGGAGTGAGACCGTTCTTGTAGATGGCCAACTCTATACACTAGATAGCCAGCAGTCTCATTTTAATAAAAGTATACTAGAAGACTATACACCAGGTGTTATGTACTACAGGGGAGATATTAATTATAGGGCTGTCTATATAGGGGAAAGTGATGACCTAGCTAACCAAACAACGGTAAGTGTTAATGGCCCTATCTATGGCTACGATCAAACATGGGCAAAAACAGAAACACAAAAGCTTAACATAATCGTGAATAACGGTGGCCGCCAATACCATATTGAGCAAAACCCATCCCTAACCGTTAGCAAGACCCTCCAATATGGTGCAAACGAACCAGATGCCATAAGTTTTCAAGGAAACTATAAGGAATTAACAAAAAATGAAGGGATGGCCTTATACAATATTAGAGTTGGTGCAAAAGACCTATATCAAGAAGAAAGACTAGGCGGCCTCTATATGCCCGATAACACCAGCATAGAACAGCTCATAGCACCCCATATCTCGCGTATTCAAGGACATTTTGCAGAAAGTGATATAAAAAAGCTATACAGCATGGGCATCTATACAGGGCCAACGGCTAGCTTTAACCCCAATGAGATTATAACAAAAGGGGAATATATAAAAACCCTTGTGTTAGCCATGAAGATTCCAATAGAAGAAGTTAAAGTAACAAAAAAGAAAAAGTCTAAAAAAACAGATGAACAACCTGTCTTTACAAACTTAGCAGAAACAGACGCCTATTATCCCTACGCCCTAGCAGCACATAAGGCAGGCCTAATTGGCGGCAATACATTTGCAAAGAATGAGCTAATCACCAGAGAGCAAGCCTATACATTAGTTGTCAGAATGATTGGCTTAGAACGTCTTGGCTTTCATGGTAGGATCTACACACCCTTTGTAGATGATAATAAAATATCATCCTGGGCAAAGAGTCCCGTACAAGCAGGGGTGTCCCTAGGACTTATACAGCCAGATGATAATGGCTACTTTCTGCCACAGCGAAAGGTAACCAAAGCAGAGGCGGCAGCCATAACCAACCAGATGATAGACTACCTGCGCTATACCCTTAAAGTCGATTACCAAGAAAAGATAATGCAATAAACACAAGGCCCTATATGGAGCCCAGTATAAACTGGGAATCCATATAGGGCTTTTACATGTAATAAGAGGTCAGAATATTACAGAATTATTACATGCCGTGTCAATATTATCCAAAACACTAGCTGTAGGTCTTAAATATCATAGCCATAACTGTATATTCTGTAAGGGATTAGGCTTAGTATCTTAAAAAACAGACTATTTACACCAAAGTTACAAAGGGCTACCCCCTATTGTAAATGCTAAAAAGCCCGTGTATAATGAACTTATCAAGCGTAGCCCGCATGATCAGAAATAATCGTAGCCAAATGTAAACCTAACAAAACAAATATTAAGTAAATATTAACAAATATATACAAAGGTTTACAAAGTAATTACAGGTGTGCTATGATAACAAAGAAAAAATACACAACATAAGAACAAAGACATCTAGGAGGAACATAATTATGAAATTTAGACAAAAGTTTGCGGCGGTATTAGCAGCACTCATGCTTGCAACATCATTTCCAACATTTGCAGCATCAACTAACGGGGTTAATAAGATTATAACAGTAGCAAAAGGAACAGAACTTGAAGATAAGATTGCACCTGAGCTTAAAATTGAACTTAAAGATGAGTTAACATCAGGACAAGCATTCTACCTTTCTTTAGAAAATGCAGAGTGGGACAAAGACATTGCTACAAGCCTTAAAGACGATGAGAACTTTAGCTATAAATTAAGTGCCAACAACAAACAATTAGAAGTTAAAGCAAAAGATAACTTAGGAAAAACCCTATATACTATTCCAATGCTTACAAAAGTAACTGGGGGAGACGCAACGGTTATAATCGATTCTAATGATACCGTTATAACAAGTGGTAAATATGTATTTGCAACATCTAATAACCAAGGGGCAGTTGTAACAGTAGCAGATGCAAAAGCTTTTGCAACAACAGGTACAATGGCAGAAATCACAATTGAAGAAGCCCACATTGGTGCATTCAAAAATGCAAAAAAAGAACAAAAAGTAAGATTTGAACTAGAAGGATCTGGTTTTGAATTTGACTATAACAAAAATGACGTATTAAAAGCAGCATTACTTGGAACAAAGTCTTACACAGGAAAAGAATTTGATGTAACAGTAATCGATGCAACAACACTTGAAGCAACAATCGATGCAGACACTTTAAAAGCAACACAAAGAGGTGCCCTAACACTTACAGGTGTTAAAATTACAGCAAATAAAAACGCGTCTTATGGTGATGTAAATGTTATGGTAAGTGGTGACCTTAACGATTCAGCAAGCGTACTTGTAGCAAAATATGGTGACTATAGCACAGATCTTAAAATGGCTAAAGAATACGCAGCAGTAGCAGGCCAAAAACTTAAAGATATCGAGTTTACATTATCTGAAACAGTTGCAGACTCCCTAAACGGAAACAGAGAAACAGTCTTCACATTCCCAGAAGGTGTTACAATTGATACCGTATCAGTTAGCAAATCAGACGGTCTTAAAGACGGAGCAGATGCACCAATTGCAACAATCGTAAAAAATGATGATGCAAACACAAACCAATTCAAAGTAAAATCTATTGCATCAGATAGCAAAAAGAAAACAGCTATAACATTTAAAGCAACATTAAATGTACCAGCTTCATTCAACAAAGACCTTGAGCTAATAGCAGAAGGCCGATCAATTGAAGATAAAAAAGAAGTTAAAGTAGCAACAGTAACAGCGCCAGCTTCAGTAGAAATAACAGCTGCAAAGGTTAAAGTAGGCCTAGCAAAACAAGCTGGTGGAAGCATTCTTATTAAAGAAACAGAAAAAGGCAATATTGCATCAGGTAAGATCTTCCTTGCAATAGACGATAGCGACTTTAGCTACACAGAGGCACCAGAAGTAAAAGTAACAGAAGGTAACCTTAAGATTGAGTCAAAAGCTAAAATCGTAAAAGGTGGTATTGAAATTACTGTAACAGGTAAAAGTACAGCACCTTCTACACTTGAAATTAATGGTGGAGAAATCAAAGTAAATGGTTATGTACCAGTAGGAACATACACAGTAAAAGTTGGGGGAACAGCTCTTTCAGCTCACTCAGCAGATACCCTATGGGATAATACAAAATCACAGCACAAAGACATTGATGCAATGGTAGAAAAAGACTTCATTCTTGTTGGATCAAAAGAAGAAGAAAATAAAGCAAACAAAGCATCATTTGTTATTGGTCAAGCAACTTACACAATTAACGGCGAAGAAAAAACAATGGACACATCAGCCTATATTTCAGCTGGCCGTACAATGTTACCAGTTCGTTATGTAGCAGATGCCCTAGGCGTAGACCCAACACAAATCCTATGGGATACTCAAAACAAAACAGTAACAATCCTTGCAGAGCGTGTCATCCAAATTAAACTTGGTAGCAAGTCAATGGTTATTAACGGCGCAACTGTATCAATGGATGCAGCAGCAGAAATGAAAAATGACCGTGTCTTTGTTCCAGTAGCAGAAATTGCAAGAGCACTTGGCGCTGACGTAGCATGGGACGAAGTAACAAAAACAGCAACATTTAACTAAATAATAGATAGCTTATAAGATAAGGTTACTGCCACAATAGGGGGAGGATAGCTTCTGGTTTCGCAACTCTTGATTAGTCAATCAAAGGTTGCTTCACCAGAAGCTATCCTCCCCCTATTGCCTTGTAATTTTTAGCCTATACATATTAGTTCCATATTGGACTAGGGTATACATTACAAGAATTTAATATAGGACTCCGGTAATTTATGTTATAATATGTCATAAGGGGGCAAGCTTTCAGGGTAAGAAAGTTAACATGACCATTAAAAAGATAATAAAATGATAAGCACAAACAAGGAGGAAATGAATATGAAATTACGAAAAAGATATGTCGCATTAGTTCTAGCAGCAATGGTAGCCACATCAGTTCCTACATTTGCAGCATCAACCAACCAAGTCAGCAAAACTGTAACAGTTGCTAAAGATGCCACATTAGATGGCGTACTGGCACCTAAGCTTAAACTTGAACTTAAAGATAAGTTAGTTAAGGGTGAAACATTCTATCTTCACTTAGAAAATGCAGAGTGGGCAAAAGATATAGAAAAACAATTAGAAGATATAGCAGGTTTTACCTTTGTCCGTGAGAGCAAAACAGAGCTCAGAGTAACAGCAGCTAGAGATATAGAAGCAAACAAAGCGTCACATGATATCCCCCTATATGCAGTTGCAACAGGCGGAGAAGCAGTTGTGAAAATAGACTCTAACAATACCGTTGTAACAAGCGGAGAATATGCCTTTGCTGTAACAGAAGGAACAAAAGGCAAGGTAACAGTTGGAAATCTTAAAGGGTTTGCAGAATTAGGCCTAGTTTCTACTATTATAATAGAAGAGCCATACACGGGTGCCTTTACAAGTGACAAAGACCAGTACCTAAAACTTCAAGTAAAAACACCGGGCATTGAATTAAACCACAATAAAAACGATGTTCTTAAAGATGCTCTAGTAGGTACAAAGGCTTTTAGAGATATGAAATTCTCAGCAACCGTATTAGATGCAACAACGATAGAAGTTAAAATACCAAAAAATAGCCTGAAAGCTAGCCAAAAAGGCGAGTTTGAACTCTCAGGAATTCAGATGAAAGCCATTTCGGGCACAGAGTATGGTGAGGTTGAAGTAAGCCTTAAAGGAGACCTAACAGAAGATACAACAGTGGTTGTAGCAAACTATAGTGATTACGCCACAGAAATAAGTGTTGCCAAAGACTACGCAGCAGTAGCAGGTCAAAAACTAGAAGACATTGAATTTACCCTAACTGAAGTTGTCCCTACTTCCTTACAAGGAAATAGAGAAACCACATTTGTACTGCCAGAAGGCATAACAATTGACACAGTTGTTATTAGCAAGTCAGAAGGAATAAAAAAAGCTGACCAGGCACCAGTCATAACCATCCTTAAAGACGGGGATAAAAATACAAATGAATTTAGAGTATCTTCCATATTAGGGGACACAGATAAAAACATCTCCCTAACATTTAAAGCAACCCTAGATATCCCAACAACCTTTAATAAGGATATTGTCCTAACAGTAGAAGGGGCATCTCTTGAAGAAAGCAAAGAAATTCTTCTGGCTAAAGTAGAAGCAGCAGTAGATGTTGCCGTAACACCAGCAAGGGTTAAAGTAGGCCTTGCTGGCCAAACAGGTGGTAAAGTGACAGTAACAGAAACAAAAGCAGGAAATATTGCCAAAGGCAAGATCTTCCTTGCACTTGAAGAGTCTACAATGAGATACAGCAAAGCGCCTAGAGTAGAAGTAACTGAGGGAGACCTTAAAGTAGGAGACGCCCGAGTTGTAAACGGCGGAATTGAAGTTACCATTGACAACACAAGTAGGAAAGCATCAACCCTTCTTATAAGCGGCGGAGAAATTACAGTTGATCGTACAGTGCCAGACGGTAGCTTCTATGTAAAGGTCGGTGGACCAGCCCTTTCAGCCTTCTCAGCAGACAGCCTATGGGATGTTATTGGCCAAAAACACAATGATATTGATGCGATTACACAGGAGAGCTTTATTATAGTCGGTGCATCAGATGGTGAAGACACGAGTAAAGATAAAAACACAGCCGTCTTTAAAATAGACCAAGCAAGCTACAGCGTAAACGGCGCAGAGAAAACAATGGACACAGTTCCATATCTATCAGAGTCTAGAACTATGCTACCAGTTCGCTACGTAGCAGATGCATTAGGCATAGATGAATCCCTCATTGCTTGGGACGCACAAACAAAAACAGTAACAATCCTTGCAGACCGAGTTGTTCAAATTAAATTAGGTAGCAAAGACATGACACTAGACACAGTCGTAGTGCCAATGAGTGCAAGTCCAGAAATGAAAAACAACCGTGTCTTTATCCCAGTAGCCGAAATCGCAAGGGCCCTAGGAGCAGAGATCACATGGGACGGCGTTAACAAGATAGCCACATTCAACTAAGATAAACCTACAAATCCCCGTCCTTTGTATCAATTGTTGCTCTAACATTACAAAACTATTACAAATGAGCCAATAGCATTGACGGGGGCAAATTGGCAGTGCTATAATCAAATAGAAAACGGGATATGAATAATATTCCAATATGTACTTAGTACAAAATATGAGGAGGAGAAAGAATATGAAAATGCGTAAAAAATTAGCAGCATTATTAGCAGCGGCAATGATCGCTTCAGTAATGCCGATGTCAGCATTCGCTGATTCAACAAACAGGGTAGACAAAGTAATTACAATTGCAAAGGATGCAACAATTGGGGTGAATGTAGCTCCAGAATTAGAGATTGAAATGAAGGATACGCTTACAACAGGTTTATCGTTTTATTTAAATCTAACAGGTGCAGAGTGGGTTGGATTAGATAATAAAAATGAATTTAAAAAAGATGCCGATGGAAATGATACAACCGATCTTACAGATGACTCAGAGCGTGATATATATAAAGCGCTTGAGGAATTAGGCTATAATCCAAGTCTTATAGCTAAAGATGGTACTGTATTAGTTGCAGGTGCTGATCACGATGGTAAACTATCAACAATTAGATTTACAGTAAAAAATGGAAATAGAGAAGTTGTGTTTGAAGCTTACAGAGAAAACAACTCAAGAATGGCAATTAGACATATCAGTAATACTACTAACAATAGGTACCCAAACTTTGGTGAGGCAAATGAGGCTTTCATTAAAGGAGATATTTTAAGGTTCCCACTTGTTGCTAAAATTACAGGTGATGATGCTAAAGTTGAAGTTGAGAAACATGATACAGAAGTAACTCAAACGGAACACTTATTTGCAGTATCAAATGCAGCAAAAGCAAAAGCAACAGTTGGAAGTGTTCCAAATTTCCACAGAACTGCTACAATTGCAGACATCACAATTGAAGAGTTATATGCAAATGCTGTAAAAGGCCTACCAAGTGATGAGAGATGGTTTACAATTGAATTAAGAGATACAGATTTCACATTTGCACCAATTGATAAAGATGCTAAAATCGTAGGTGAAAAAGCTTACAGAGGGAATGAATTTGATTTAGCAGAGAAATATGCTAGTGGTAAAAATGATGCTAATGGAAATCCTATTCTAGCTCCTATTTACACATTAAGTAATGACCATACAAAATTAGGGATTAGAATACCAGCAGTAAGTGGAGCACGTGAGAGAGGAAATTTCCTTCTTAAAGGTGTTAAAATTATAGCTTCTAGAGATGCTAGAAATGGTGAAGTGAAGGCAACAATTGATGGAAAAGAGTTATTTGGAAAAGAAATTGTTACAATTGCTAACCGCGGAGACTACAAGACAAAACTTGATGTTCCAAAAGATTGGAAAAAGGAAGTTGTCGCAGGTAATGAAAAAGAAGTTGAATTTATATTAAGTGAAGAATTAGCAAATTCTTTAGTAGGAAGAAGACCAGTTACATTTACATTTGACCAAGGTGTAAAAATAAAGACTAATGTAACAAAAGGGTCAAAAGATTGGAATAATGATAGAGCTGACTATATCTTATGGGGTGCGAATGAAGCTCAATTAGATAGTTTAATTGACGCTATTGACAATGCGGTAGGTCAAGTCGCACTTGCTAAAGCACAAGCGAATTTTTATAAATACGTATACGGATATAGCAATGGAAACGTTACTAGACCAGGAGAATCTGAAATTAAAGTAAATAAAGATATCATCTCTGTAAAAGGTGATGATGTTACTGATAAAGGTGAATGGGATGCAGAATTAAGTCGTGTTCATATTGATAAAGATAGACAGTCATTTACAGTAGATTTCTTTGAAGTTATTCAAGATAAAGCAGGGAAATATACTTTCAAAACTACTCTTCTAGTTCCAGCAAACGTTACAGGTGACATTAAGTTAGCTGTTTCAGGTAGTGGAGTGACAGAAGAAGAAATTACAATCCTTGAGGCAGAAGCTCCAGTGACTGTATCAACAACAGGAATGGACATTAAAGTTGGACTTAAAGAAATTCAAACAACAGGTAAAATTACAATTAAAGAGACAGCAAAAGAAAGAATTGCACAAGGTAAAAACATCGTTCTTGACATAGATGAGATTGATAGTGGTCTTAAGATCAAATCATTCAAAGCTACTGTAGTTGAAGGTGACCTTGTACTTGAAGATAGAAAAGATACAGATGGAGCAATATTTGGTGTTAAGCGTGTTAGTACAGAGCCTTCTACAATTGAAATTACAGATATTGTAATGTCAACAGATCGTACAGTTCCAGAAGGAAAGTATGACTTAGTAATTGGTGGAAATGCAATTTCTAGTATTACAGCTAGACCTGAGTTTGTTAAGGTAAAACATGCTAATATCGACCCTGTAGTAGTAGTTAAAGACTTCATTAACATTACAACAAAGAACACAGAAGATTTACAAGGAAGTGCTAACAAAGCAGAAGTTAACTTTGTAGTAGGATCTGACCAATACACAATCAACGGTAAAGTAGAAACTATGGATGCACCTCCATACATTAAAGATGGACGTACAATGGTTTCAATCAAATACGTTGCACAAGCATTAGGTGTTGACGCAGACAAAGTAATTTGGGACCAAGCAAACCAAACTGCAACAATTATTGCAGACAAAGTAGTTCAAGTTAAACTTGGAAACAAAGCTATGATAGTTAACGGCGTTAGCTTACCAATGGAAGTAGCAGCAGAACTTACAAATGATAGAACATTCGTTCCAATGGGATCTATTGCTAGAGCTCTTGGTGTAGTTGTTGAGTGGGATGAGACTACGAAAGCAGTAACATTTAACCCAAAAACTAAGTAATAACTATCTAAAATAAAAACAGACTCCTTCGGGGGTCTGTTTTTTATTACATAATGTTACATAAAGGTAATTTCTTATGGCTTAAAATATGTTATAATAACACTTATAACCTATAACCCATAAGAAAGAGTGATAGAATGAATCAACATATAAAGTATGAAGGCAAGAGAAGTAAGGTAACCTGGCCCTTAGCCATTATTTTAGCCCTGGTTCCCCTTATTGTCCGCCTAAGGGAATTAAAGCTTCCAGAAGCGACTAAGCAATTTTGGGATAACGGATCCGGAACCTTTGCTGATTTTTTTAGTATAAACAAAGTAATCCTACTTGGCATATTAACAGTCATAGGCTTAATGTTTTTTATAACAGAATACATAGATAGTTCTAGCTACCGGGCTAAGACAAGGCCACAGGCGAAGACTTATAAAAACAAGATTGTCTATAGCCTTTTAGGCACCTATACTTTCTTTGCTATACTCTCTACCCTTATGGCCACAAAGGGCGAAAGGGTTGTGGCCCTTGTAGGTGCCCCAGGTAGATATGAAGGGTTCATTACCATACTATTTTATGTTACCACCATGGTTTTAGCCATGTACGTAGCCCAAGAGTGGTGGAATATTAAGTCCATCTATAAGATTTTTGTAATAGGTGCCTTTATATTAGGGCTTATTGGACTTGGCCAGTTCTTAAAAGTAGATTTTTTCCAATTAGATGGGGGTAAAGCCTTAATCTTACCATCCCAATATTTACACCTGGCAGACCAAATTAACTTTGCCTTTAACTCAAATGCGGCTTACACTGTTTACGCCACACTATTTCACTCTAACTATGTGGGGAGTTATACAGCCATGTTAATGCCTATAAGCCTTGTTGCCATGGCTTATACCTTTTTATATAAGAAAGACAAGGAAAAAAGATTATATGCAACTATTTTTGCCATTGTAATGATTGTGGTTTGGTTTGCTTGCCATTCAAGGGGCGGCTTAGTAGGTGGGGGCTTTGCACTTATCTTGCTTTTAATCTTACTATTTCCTTATTTAATTAAGACCAAGGTACACCTAAGCATAGTGAGTACTTTGATTGTAATAGCCGCTATTGTATTTAATATGGTCTCTGGGGGGACTATTGCGGCCCAGCTGCTCTCCTTACCCAAGGAAGTTGGGAAGTTATTTGCATCTGATGCCATTGAGGTCAAGCAAATAGAAGATATAAAACTAGAGCAAGATGCAGTTGAAATAAGCTCTAACCTACCCTTAATCCGGATTGAAAAAGAGGGCATGCTATATACCCTAAAAGATGACAAGGGTGTCCTTATCCCTATTACTGATACGGAGGGAAAAATTGTGCCACAAGACCCAGCTTATACAGGCATGCATATCCTTAGGACTTCTGAGGAAGGCTTCAGAGTTTTAATTGCCAACCCACAAGTTGGGACAACCTATCCTTTGGATTTTGTAGAAACAGATGATGGTATGCGTATTGTAGGATCTAATGGTAACCTATTAACCATTGAACCTATTGAGACATGGGGATTTAAAGGTAAAGAGAGGGTGGGAAGTGCAAGGGGTTATATATGGTCTCGTACCATCCCAATGATTAAGGATACATGGCTTGTTGGCTATGGGCCGGATACTTATTCCCTTCATTTCCCCCAACATGATGTTATTGGAAAGACCAATGCCTATGATACAGCTAGAATTAACGTGGACAAGCCCCATAACTTATACCTGCAAATCATTGTATCAACAGGTTTTGTATCCCTATTGGCATTTCTTGCTTTAGTGGTAACTTACTTTGTCTTATGGTTTAAACACATGAGGCTAACCCCTAAAGATGATATTCGCAGGTGGATGAGCATGGGGATATTTGTTGCCATCTGTGGCTATTTAGTGGCCGGATTATTTAATGATAGTGTTGTATCAGTGGCTCCAGTATTTTGGATCCTATGGGGACTTGGCTTAGGCCTTGCAGGGGTAGGACCCACAGCAACAGAATAAAGAGAAGGACGTGTTTTATGGATTTATCAGTTATTATTGTAAGTTATAATACCAAAGACCTGCTTCGCCAAACCATACAATCGGTCATAGATACAACCCACAAGATTGACTATGAGATTATTGTCTCAGACAATGACTCATCAGATGGTAGTCCCTTAATGGTAGAAGAGGAATTTAAAGGGGTTAGGCTTATCCGGACAGGGGCCAACTTAGGTTTTTCAAAAGGTAATAATATAGCCATTAAAGAGGCTAAGGGAAGATATATACTCCTGCTTAATTCAGATACAGTGGTTAAGGGGAATTGTTTAGATAAGTGCCTAGGCTACATGGACAAGCATAATGATATAGGGGCCCTAGGATGTAAAATACTCTTGCCAAGTGGAGACTTAGACCATGCTTGTAAGAGGGGTTTCCCCACACCAGAGGCGTCCTTATATTATATGCTTGGCATGGACAAGCGCTACCCGGCCAATAAGAAATACGGGGCCTATCGGGCTAGCCATCTTGGGCAAGATGAAGTTGGGGAGCTAGACGCCTTAATGGGGGCCTTTATGATCCTGCCCAGACATGTCATTGATGAGGTAGGCGACTTAGATGAGACCTTTTTTATGTACGGGGAGGACCTTGACTGGTGTTACCGTATTAAAGAAGCAGGCTATAAGATTATCTACTACCCCAAGGCATATATTGTCCACCATAAAGGGGCTTCAAGTAAGAAGAAAAGAGTCAAGACAATCTATGAATTTCACCGGGCCATGATTCTATTTTATAATAAGCATTACCGAAAAAAGTATAATATTATGGTTACTTTAGCCGTATATTTTGGCGTAGGGGTCAGGATGATCATGACATACATATTAAACTTATGGCGGAAATGAGGTAAAAGATGATTAAGGAAAATCAAAAACATTTTGATAGATTTGGGGTTGGCTTAGATATAGGGGTACTTATTATGTCTATGCTGCTTTCTTGGTGGCTTCGCTTTAGCAGTGGCCTTATATATGCCTTAGACGCAGGTTTTTTGCAGGTAAAGTATTATATCGTGCCAGCACTTGTTATGATACCAGTATACCTGGTCCTATACCTAGCATTTAAGTTATACGCACCAAAGCGTATGAGGGCCTTCTATAATGAAGTCGGCAGTATTGTCCAGGCTAATATAATAGGCATTCTTATCTTTACAATGATCTTGTTTATATTTGAGAAGAATAATTATTCCCGTAAGTTATTATTGGTATTTGCCATTGTCAATACCCTAATGATGATTGCAGAGCGCTACGCAGTCAGAGTATTTATAAGAAACTTAAGGAAAAAAGGTTATAATAAAAAACACATCCTATTATTAGGTTACAACTCCCTTGGGGAGGAATTCTTAAAGCGTATTATCTCAAATAAAGACCTAGGCTACCGCCTTATAACAGTCTTAGATGAAAAAGAAAAAAATAGAAACAGTGTGTGTGATCAAGAATTAATTAAAAAGGCTGGTGGGAAAGTAAGGTCTATTGGTAAAAAAGGGGAAGTCTGGGTAGGAGATTTGGAAAACTTAGAAGCTTACTTAGAAAAATTTGAGGTAGATGAGATTTTTATTGCCCTTAAAATAACCCAGTATGAACGATTAGGAATGATTCTTGAAATTTGTGAAAAACAAGGAACAAGGGTTAATATAATTCCAGCTTATTATAAATATGTCCCATCTAAGTCCAACATAGAAGAATTAGATGGCATGCAGGTCATTAACTTAAGATACATACCACTAGACCACTTAGGCAACCGAATGATTAAAAGAGGGCTAGATATTTTAATTTCCCTCCTAGGTATTGCCATTACATCACCTATTATGATTGCCACAGCCCTTATGGTTAAGGCCACATCACAGGGGCCAGTCCTTTTTAGACAAGAACGTATTGGCCTTAATAAGAAACCCTTTATGATGTACAAGTTTAGGTCTATGAGAGAGCAAAAGATGGCTGATGAAAAGACGGAATGGACCGTTAAAAATGATCCCCGTAAAACCAAGGTTGGGACATTTATAAGAAAGACAAGTCTCGACGAGTTACCCCAATTCTTTAACGTTCTCAAAGGAGATATGAGCATGATAGGCCCAAGGCCAGAAAGGCCCTACTTTGTGGAGCAGTTTAAAGAAGAAGTTCCAAAGTATATGATTAAGCACCATGTTAGGCCAGGAATTACAGGCTGGGCCCAGGTTAATGGCTGGCGGGGGGATACATCTATTGAAAAAAGAATAGAATGTGATATCTACTATATTGAAAACTGGAACATATGGCTAGATATAAAGATACTGTTTTTAACCATATTTAATGGCTTTATTAATAAAAATGCATATTAAATTATGATGACAGACCCCAAGATTAAAAGAGCTTATGGTACAATAAGTAAGTATATAGTAATTAATTCATGCAACTAACACGTGATAGAAATAGGAGGGAATTAATTGAGAAAGACAATATTAGGTTTTTTATTAATAGGCAATATAGTGATGGTACCAGTTAAGAGTTTTGCAGCAACCAATAATCATATTTCTTCTATTAGTGAAGGGGAAGTAGGGAAAGTTACATCAGGTCAGATAACCATTGATAATTCTTATTTTGATTTGAAGCCGGGTTCGTTTTTTACACTAGAATTAATTAACGCAGAATTTGATTTAGATGAATATGAAAAAGCATTTGTACGTTCCAGTTACCTTGAATTTGGTGAGGATAAAAAAACATCTATAGTTGCCATGGTTAAAGATAATGTAACAGAAGGTGGGGATATTAATATTTATTTCAGCACTAGACTCCTCGGTGGAGAGGCTAAGTTAGTGATTGACTCCTATGATTCAGGTGTAAGCTCAGGAACTTACGTTTACGCTGTGGCTGGCGATGTGACAGAATATTATGAGGGTAAAATAGAGATGTTAGAGCCTGTTTTCTTAGAGGTAGAATCCATTATACCGCCAATTATTATAAGTGAGACCGCAGAGGCTGCCTTTAGGACAGCTCAAAGATATAATAAAGACAAAGAACTTTTAAAACTAGAAATAGTAGACCCACAGTTTGAATTTCGTAATGCCACCCCTAGGGATTGGGTGAAATTCACAGTAAAAGATGATAACGGAAACAGCGTCAGATACCGTGAAGGCCAAGAACCAGAAGTTGCCTTTGACCAAGCTAGGAATATTATTACCTTTAAACAAAAAGATAATGAGATATTTGATTTAGGGGGCAAGAACTACACAGTAACTATTGACAACTTAAAAATACGGTCAATGGACCCAGACAAGCTAAAGTCTGATGTTGAAATAAAAATAAGTGGCTCCCTAGTAGAAGATCAAAAGCTCAAGGTTGCTTATCAAAAAGCACCTGAAGTAGAAAAACCAGTGGTGCCTGAGATTGAAAAACCAACAAAGCCAGAGATTATAGAACCAATAGAGCCAGAAAAACCAGTCCAAAAGATTAAAGTAGAATTTATAGAAGCTAGTGAGACCTACAAGTTAGATGGTGTTGCTCATCCCATAGATGCAAAGGCTTATGTGTCAAAGCATAATAGGATCATGGTACCTGTTCGTTACCTGTCCCATGCACTAGGGGCACAAGAAGATGACGTAAAGTGGGATAGTGGCACAGGTATTATCACCATTAAAGGCAAAGAAGATATAACCATCGATACAAAGAAAAACCAGGTGGCTAGAAGTTATATTATTACAAGCCTATCAGACATAGAAATAATCAAAGGTAGGACCTTTGTACCAGTAGGAGAAATAGGCAAGGCCCTTGATCTGAGAGTTTACTGGGATGGAGAAAAGAGAATCGCAACATTTAACTAAGATAAGAAGGGGGACGGTTAAGCAGAATCGGTAGTTAAGTTTGGGGACGGTTAAGCAACTTAAGCAGTATTAACAATCAAAGTTGCTTAACCGTCCCAGGACAAAAGATAAGAAATCAGTCGAATCCGCTTAACCGTCCCCAAAAAAAAGGAGGCAGCAAAACATGAAAAAGATAAAAAAGGCTCTAGTTAGAAGTATAGTTTTAGCCACAAGTATGGTAATGATGATGACAACAGTCCTATTTGCGTCACCAATGAAAGACGTATCGGCTAGCCACTGGGCGTATGCAGAAATAACTGACATGCAAAAAAGAGGTCTTTTAGTAACAAGTAGCCAGGGAGATTTCTTCCCAAATAACTATGTTACATATTTTGAGTTTAGTGAGATTTTAGCCAAAGCAACAGGCTATAAAGATGCTAATGTTAATCCTGATATGGACCCGGTTCTTAAACAAGCCATAGATAGTAATTACGAAAAACAAAAAGCCACAATAGAAGCCAATCAAAAAAATTATAAGCACTGGCAAAAAGATGCCAATCCAGAGATCGCATACTTATTAGGCAAAGGTTACCTGCAAAAAGAAGACCTAGGAAAGTTTATGTCTATGAGCACATCTGGGGTAGAGAGTAGACGCGGTGTTAGAAAACAAGAAGCGGCAGCATATTTAGTCCGTATCTTGCATAAGGCTGAGACAGCTAAAAGTGAATACGTCTCAACTGGATTTGTTGATGAAGCTAAGATTGATGCAGCTTACCGTCCTTATGTTGCCTACATGAAAAATTTGGGCATTGTTAATGGAAACGAAAAAGCAGAGTTTGGGCCAACAACGCCTATAACAAGAGCTACTTTATCTAAAATGTTAATCGATACGCTAAAAGTCAAGGAAGCGCCAGTGGCACCAGTAGTACCACCCACAAGTCCAGTAGAGCCTACCACCCCAGTAGAACCAAGTACACCAACGGATAAGGCTTTAGAAGGAAAGTTAACAAAGATGATAAGTAAAGGTGAGGGCTATTATATTGTTTTAGAAATAGAGTCAGATAAAACAAATACCTACTCCATAGAAACCACAGCCACTGTGTTGGATAAGGATGGTATTCCTATGTCGTTAGAAACACTTAAAACTAAGATAGACGCAACAGGTGATAAAGATGTCATAGCCACGGCCCAAGTTGAGCTTATTGGGACAACAGAATACATTACAAAAGTAAAGGTCCTTGATGGGCCAGGTAATGTAGTAGCGCCTGTAGAAGAAGAGCCAGAAAACCCAGAAAAGCCCCAAAGACCGGAAAGGCCAGAAAGACCAGAGGTTGAAGAGTCTCAGGCAACATTCACTGGTAAGGCCACAGGGACAATTCATTCGATTTTAATTGCCCCTGAATCAAAGGTAATAATCCAGCTTGATAATAGAACACAAAAGACATTTGAAATAAGCCTAGGCACAAAAATATACAGTAACCTTCAGCGTAAAGACGTAGCTATTTGGGATTTACGTCTTAACCAAGGAGTCGATTTAAACGTCGTAGACGGAGAAGTAACAACACTAGATATAAGCAAGGCTGCACCGCCGATAACCCTTACAGGCAGTATCACAGAGGCATCTATTAATGGTGATCAGATTCAAGTGCGTATTCCATATGACTCAGCAACTGGCCAAACCAATAGAATCAGAACCATTAACGTTCCAATGGGAACACAGATTTTAGAAGGAACCATTGAAAGAGGACGTAAAGACCTGAAAGATGGCATGGAAGTTGTTATTGTATATGGAGAAGACGAAGAATTTATACCAGAAAAGATCATTATCATATCAAAATAAAATAGCCCTATTTAAAAAAGACCGATATTATCGGTCTTTTTCTTTACTTTGCAAGGCATTCTTGTTATAATCTAACTGTTACATAAGTATTAACGAATATTAAGTTATATGGTTTATAATAGGAACTTAAGGAGTATACATGAATGAAAAAAAATAAAAATTCAGATAAAAGAAAGTCGCCAATTTCTTTAAGTAAAGCCCGTAAGGCAAAGAAATTACAATTACCACCTGGCCTATCTAAACACAAACTAATGATTATTTTAGGAACTGCAATAGTTGCTATTATCATTGGTGTTTTTTTGGTGACAAGACCTAATGCATACGAAGTTTCTGTTGGAGAAGAAGTCCTAGGAATCGTTAAGGGAGAGGAAATTCTGGAAGAGTCATTAAATGTTGTGATTGCTTCTCTTAGAGATAAATACAAGGCAGATGTTAGGGTTGTTACAGAACCACAAATAAAACCTGTTCATGCGTCAAAAAAGAAGTTAGTAACACCTGACTACTTAATCTCTAAAATAAAAGAAAATGTGGCCTGTGAAATAGAAATGGTTGACTTTGTCATTGATGGAAAAAGCAAAGGTATCTTTAAAAGCAAAGAAGATGTTGATAGTCTTATCCAAAGAATTATTGCTAAATACATACCAGAGAATGTTGAAAATGTGAAAGAATCTAAGCTAAATGCAAGCGTAGATTATAAAAGCATTTATGTGACAGAAGATCAGTTATCAGATTATGATAAGGTTTATGAGGCCCTTATAAAGACAAAAGAAGAGGGGCTAGTATACACCATTGTATCGGGGGATAATCTTTGGGTTATTGCTGAAAAAAATGATATGACAGTACAAGAATTACTGGCAGTAAACCCGGAAATCACAGAAGAAACTGTGCTACAAATAGGGCAAGAACTAAATGTTAAAATAGATAAACCAGAAGTATCAGTCCAAATTGTAGAAGAGTTTAAAAAAGAAGAAGAATTTATGCCTGAGCCTATTGTGACAGAAGATGCAGATAAGTATGTCACTTACCGCAAACAAATATCACCAGGAAAAAAAGGTAAAAAGGAAATAACCATTAACAATATTTACATGGATGGACTCCTACAAGAAACCATTAATAAAGAAATCGAGATCATAGACCAAGGTGAAAGTGAAAAGATAGTAGTAGGAACTAAAAAACTGCCAGCTAAGGCAGCTACAGGTAAATTCAGATCACCTGCATCAGGAAGAGTCTCATCACCTTTTGGGCAGAGATGGGGCAGGATGCACCAAGGAATAGACATTGCCAATAGTCATGGGACACCAATCTATGCAGCAGATGGTGGCACGGTAAAAAGTGCGGGACGGCAAGGTGCTTACGGTAATTTAGTTGTTATTGATCATGGGAATGGCTTTCAAAC
>CAZLPH010000021.1:0-20469 GCA_964561345.1 uncultured Candidatus Epulonipiscium sp. | reverse complement strand
CTGTACAAAAATGGCTTGCAGTTGGAGCACAACCGACAGACACTGTAAGAGCATTACTTAAAAAATCAGGAATAACTAAGTAATTCAACACATTGGAGGGAATTCAATGAAAGAATTAGTGTTGACTGTTGCACAGGCTCTGGTTAATGAACCAGACCAAGTTGAAGTCAATGAAATTGAAGACGAACGCACGATCACACTGGAACTTAAAGTTGCGCCAGATGACATGGGTAAAATTATTGGAAAACAGGGCCGAATTGCTAAGGCGATTAGGACTGTTGTTAAAGCTGCTGCAACAAAAGAAAGTAAACGTGTTGTAGTAGAAATTACACAATAATCATTTATGGGGTTAGGATTATTTATCCTAGCCCCATTTTATTTTAGGAGGCACAAAAATGTACATGGAAATTGGTAAAATAGTCAATACACATGGTGTAAAAGGTGAATTTAAGGTCATACCATCTACTGATGATACAAAGCGTTTTGACCTGTTAAAAAGCATATTTGTTGAAACAAAAAATGGACTTGTAGAGTTTCCTATTACCAGTGTACGGTATATGAAGAATTTTGTTCTCCTTAAGCTGGAGAATATTGATGATATGACAGAGGCAGAAAAATATAAACCAAGCCTTTTGAAAATCCCCAAAGAAGACGCCCTTCCTTTAGAAGAAGACGAGTACTACGTAGGGGATTTATATAATATGAGTGTTGTAACAGAAGATGGCGAAGTCTTAGGGGTCATTACAGAGGTTTTATTTACAGGTAGTAATGATGTGTATATGATAAAAGATAAAGGGAATCCAGCTAGCAAAGAGCTGCTTATCCCTGCCATTAAAGAGTGCATTCTAAAGGTAGATATGGAAGCCAAGATAATGACTGTCCATCTACTAGAGGGGCTAAGAGACTAATGCATATATCAGTCCTGACACTATTTCCGGAGATGATTGCCCAGACCCTTTCTCATAGTATGATAGGAAGGGCCCAAGCAAATGACCTTATTGAGCTTAAGCCCATTAACATTAGAGACTACTCAGACAATAAACATTTACAAGTAGATGATTATCCTTACGGCGGGGGAGCAGGTATGGTCATGCAAGCAGGGCCCATACACCGTGCCTACAAGGCAATAGATAATACGGTTAGAAGCAAGGCAAGGGTTTTATATATGACGCCCCATGGCAAGCCATTTACCCAGGCAGACGCCCAGGAGCTTTCCAAAGAAGAGGCTTTGATTTTTTTGTGTGGCCACTATGAGGGCATTGACCAAAGGGTTGTTGATGAGATTGTAACAGATGAATACTCTTTGGGAGACTATATCTTAACAGGGGGAGAACTAGCAGCTATGGTTATGATTGATTCAATTTGCCGTCTGATTCCTGGGGTTTTAGGCAAGCAAGAATCTTTTGAAGAAGAGTCCTTTAGCTACTCTTTACTTGAACATCCACACTATACAAGGCCAGTAGAATTTAACGGCCGCAAGGTGCCAGATGTTTTATTATCTGGCCATCATGGGAAGATTGATCAGTGGCGACGAGAGCAGTCCTTGCTAGCTACCTACAAAAAACGACATGATTTACTAGAAACAGCAGACTTGTCAGATAAAGATAAGGAATTTTTGCGGAAAAACAAGAAATGAATTGCATTTGAAAAATAGACATGATATAATTTTAGAGTATTAATAACGAGGTGGTCCGCTTTCATGTATATGTTATGAACACCCGCGAAACATAGGAGGCAAAACAATGAACGAAATTATCAGAGCAATCGAGGAAGAACAATTAAACAAGGATCTCGCAGCATTTAATGTAGGGGATACAGTTCGTGTGCAAGCAAGAATCAAAGAGGGCGAACGCGAACGTCTTCAGATGTTTGAAGGTATTGTCATTAAGAGACAAAACGGTGGTGTTAGAGAGACTTTTACTGTAAGAAGACTTTCTCATGGTATTGGTGTTGAGCGAACATGGCCAGTACATTCTCCAAACGTAGCTAGTATCGAGGTTATCAGAAGAGGTAAGACAAGAAGAGCTAAGCTTTATTACTTACGTGAGCGAATCGGTAAGAACGCAAAAGTTAAAGAATTAATGCGATAACAAATCTATAACAATCGGGGGACTTTTAAAGTCCCCTTTTTTGTATCAAAACGGGTAAAGATTAAATGTATAGAAAATTGAATAATGAATGGGTGATCTTATGAAGACCGACAAACAAATAATAGCGTCTTTAAATAAAAAACCTAAAACACTCTTATTTTGGAAAGGTTACCTCTTAGATTGGGTTATAGACATTGCCATAGCTGGCATTATTGTATATATAATAACGACGTTTGCTTTTCAAAACATGTATGTAGTAGGAAGTTCCATGAGCCCCACGCTAACCCATGGGGAGACAGTATTAATAAACAAAATTACATACCGATATAATACACCAAGAAGAAATGAGATCGTTTCATTTAGACATGTAGATGCATCAAAAAGCGAGATGAATATTGTAAAAAGAATAGTAGGTTTACCAGGTGATAAAATTGAAATCATAGATAATATATTATATTTAAATGATCAAGTGCATGAAGAAGTTCCATCACGGGGAAATATGGAATATCCCCTTATTGTGCCAGAAGATTCATATTTTGTACTGGGTGATAACAAGGCAAATAGTATGGATAGTCGGTACTTAGAGATCGGTATGATTCCAGGGAAGGAATTAACGGGTAAGATTGTCATAAGAATATGGCCTTTTTGGAAAATTAAACTGTTGTAGAGGCAGAAAGAGGTATAAAGTGGATAAAGAAAAATCAATGAACATCTTAAAAGAAGCATTTGAATGGGGAAGAGATATTGCTGTTGCAGTAATTGTCGCCCTTTTAATTACCAGATTCGTTATAACCCATACAGTTATTCCAACTGGGTCAATGATTCCAACAATAGCAATTGATGACCATTTAATTATTAACAGAGTTCCTTTTTACTTTACAGACCCTAAAGCAGGGGAAGTTGTGGTGTTCCATCATGGAAAGGAACTCATCAAGCGTGTTATTGCAGTGCCAGGAGATACCCTTAATATTGAAGATGGCAATGTTTATATTAATGATGTCCAATTAGATGAACCCTATCTAAACGAGCAAAACAGTACTTATTCTTTTATGATGGAGGATATTTCTTTTCCCCTCGAAATACCCGAAGATATGTATTTTATGATGGGTGATAATAGAAATAACAGTGAAGATAGCAGGTACTTTGGAATGATTCATAGAGATGCAATCTACGCAAGATCATGGTTTCGCATATGGCCACTTAATAGGCTAGGAACCCTTAAATAAAAGAAATAGGTGAAATAAGATGAATATACAGTGGTACCCAGGTCATATGACCAAGACAAGAAAAATTATTATAGAAAACCTTAAGATTATTGATGTGGTAATTGAACTCGTTGATGCAAGAGCACCCCTTAGTAGTAAAAACCCAGACATTGATGTTTTTGCGCCTAATAAGCCAAAAATTATCCTTTTAAACAAGTCAGACCTTGCCAGTCAAGATATCACACAAAAATGGCGGACTTGGTATGAAGGGCAAGGGGCACGTGTGATAGAAGTAAACTCTATTAAAGGCGCAGGGGTTAATCAGGTTGTACAAGTTGCCAATGATTTGATGAAAGATAAGATAGAAGCAGATAAAAAACGTGGCAGAATTAATCGGCCAGTAAGGGCTATGATTGTTGGTATTCCTAACGTTGGTAAATCAACATTTATTAATAAGCTGGTGGGTAAGGCTTCAGCAAAAACAGGTGATCGTCCAGGTGTTACAAGAGGCAAGCAATGGGTGAAAATCCGAAAAGGCTTTGAGCTTTTAGACACACCAGGGATTTTGTGGCCAAAATTTGAAGACAAGAATGTTGCCCTAGACTTAGCTTTTATAGGGTCTATTAAAGACGATATATTAGATATTGTAACCCTTTCATATAAGTTAATAGAGCGGTTACAAGAGATTGAACCCAATGCCATCAAAACAAGGTATAAAATTGAAATAGAAGCAGAAGATACATCAGATATGATCTTTGAGAAGATTGCTAGAAAAAGAGGCTTTATTGTATCAGGTGGGGAAATTGATGAACTACGGACAGCACAGGTGTTACTAGATGAGTTTAGAGGTGGCATGCTAGGTAAGATATCAATCGAAGTTCCTAAGTAAAAAAAGGAGTCATTATGACCATAAAAGAGATAAAAGAATATTTTGGGCAACAGACAAGAGATGCTATACCGGAAGCCATAGAGGCTTTTAAAGAAGACACCAGGCAGGGTGTTCAGAAGATTTGCAGGCAGTACGGACGTATCTACGATCAATACCAAGAAGACCTAGAGCGGGTCCAGCTTATGGGGGATTTTGACCAGGTATTTCAAACAACTGCTGGCGACCTTGTAGCAGGTATAGATGAGGCGGGTCGTGGCCCTTTAGCAGGCCCTGTTGTTGCAGCGGCAGTCATACTACCAAGGGATATTATGATAGAAGGAATCAATGACTCTAAGAAGCTCACACAAGCTCAAAGAGAGGGCTTATATGATGTAATCATAGAAAAGGCCATAAGTGTTGGTGTTGGAATTGTAAGTGCCGATATAATTGATGAGATTAACATACTGCAAGCGACATTTAGAGCCATGAAAAAAGCTGTTTTTAGTATGGACCAAAGTGCTGATATTTTACTTGTGGATGGTAACCAAACCATACCAGACATAAACCAAGGTCTAAGCCAGCATGCCATTATCCAGGGGGATGCTAAAAGCATGTGTATTGCAGCAGCTAGTATTATTGCCAAAGTAACAAGAGATCGGATTATGGTTAAATATGATGCCCAGTACAAAGAGTTTTTATTTGCTAGTAATAAGGGCTATGGCAGCTTAGAGCATCAAGCTGCACTACGGGAGTTTGGACCATCACCGATTCATAGAATGAGTTTTCTAGGGAACATTTTAAGATAATAAGACCTTTGAATGGAGGTTATGCATGAATATTTCCTTTAATAGAGATCATCATAGAGCCGAGATCCAGCCAGGGAGTAACTTAAGGGCCCAGGTAATATCTGATGGGGTAAATAAATTACGCCTAAGTGATGTAAGGCTTGGGGACTTGCTTAAGGTGGAAATAATTGATATCTTGCAAAAGCAAATCACAGTTATGCTAGCAGATGGTACAGTGTTTGAAGCCAAACTAGATCAGTCTTTAGATTTATATATCGGGCAAAAAGTAGCTTTCCAAGTGAAAGACATTATTGGAAAACAGATTCATATGGAACTTGCAAGTGTAGAAGGCAGGGGCCCACAAGAGGCTGATATGGCCATTGAAAATATTCTTAAGCAGCTAGATATTCCTATTACACAAGATGCTCAAAAGGCTGTTAAGCTCTTGATGGACAAAATGATGCCAGTTAACAAAGACAGCATTAAACAAATTGAAGTCGGCCTTAAATCATCACACCTACCTGTAGACTCTCTGCTATCTATGCTAGAAAATGAGATTCCCATCATTCCAAGTAATATTAAACAAATAGAAGCCTACCAAAATGGTGAAATTAAACTACAAGGCCAACTAGAAGCTATTATGGACCAGCTTATCTCTAGCGATGACCCAGGGATGCTAGAAGAGGCCCATAAACTTTTAACATCAGCAAAAAAACAAGTAGAACAGAGAGGGCAAGGGGCCCATGATAGTCAACCTTTAGACAAGCAAGCAAAAGACCTAGGGGAAATAGGGGGAGAGGACGTAATCCGCCAGAATAAGCAGTTAATGGGGAAAGGTTTTGCTAATAGATTAGAACCACTTCAAGGGAGAGACTTAAGCCACTTAAAATCAGAGATAACAAGTCTTTTCAAGGAAAACTTCTTTGTAGACCCAATGCAGCTAAAAGATAGGCCAGAGCCAAAACTAGAAAAAATTAATGCGTTTTACAAAGAAATTTATAAACTTGCAGATGCATTAGAAAAATTAGAAGAAGGCTCACCAGAAGGACAAAAAAACCAGTTATATTCTGATGTAAAGTCAAATATAGAATTTTTAACCATTGCCAATAAATACGATACAATGTTACATATTCCCCTAGTGATTCAAGATCAGTTTAAACATGGTGAACTCTATATTTTCAACAAAAAGAAAAGTGGGAAAAAAAGTTACCATGAGGCGAGTATGTTAATTTCACTTGAAACAGTGTCATTAGGAACCATTGAGAGTTTTATAAAAAAATACAATAAGCAAATTAGTGTTCAGTTTAAAACAGACCACCAAGAGATTGAAACAATCATTAAAAGTAAGATTCAGTTATTAAAAACCAGTCTTAAAGAGAAGGGCTATGACTTAATATCTGCTAGCTATATACCAAACACACAACCTTTTACAGTTAAAGAAGAAAGGCCGGCTTCTAAAGATACTAGCCGTTACCGCTTTGATACTAAAGCATAGGAGGTCTGTATGGCAAATAAAAACGATAAAAAGGCGGTGGCTCTATCGTATGATAGTGATGATACAGCCCCCAAGGTTATTGCTAAAGGTTCAGGCCTTGTAGCAGAAAACATCCTAAAGTCTGCAGCAAAAAGTGATATTCCTGTTTATGAAGATGAAAAATTGGCAAAGATCCTAACACAGCTAGATATTGGTGATAATATTCCCCCAGAGCTTTATGATATTGTGGCTCAGGTCTTGGTATTTATTACAGATGTTGACTATCTTCAGGAGCAGGTGAATAAAAGTGAAAAAAAATAAAAGAATAATTGGCAATAAAGGAGAAGATCTGGCTTGTCTATTCTTAGAAAAAGCAAGCTATAAAATACTTGAGAGAAATTTTAGCTGCCGGTCAGGGGAAATTGATATTATTGCTTTAGACGGAGACTATATTGTTTTTGTAGAGGTCAAGTACCGATCAAGCAATGCCTATGGCTACCCAAGAGAATCGGTTAATTATTACAAACAAAGAAATATTTCTAAAGTGGCATCATATTATTTGCTGATAAACAATGCTTTTCACAAAAACTGCAGGTTTGATGTTGTAGAAATAATAGGAGATACTATTGAGCTTATACAAAATGCATTTAGCTTAGTAGATTAGTTCAGGAGATGAAAGACTTGAAGGCGAACACAAACTATAAACCCCATGTAATTGATGGAATTGAAGAAGGAAGCATCGCCCAGGAGATGGGTATAGAGCCTTGTGATATTTTATTGGCTATTAATGGTCAACGCATACAAGATGTATTTGACTATAGGTATTTAATGGCCGATGAAGAAATAGAAGTTTTAATTAAAAAAACAAATAATGAAGAGTGGTTATTAGACATTGAAAAAGAGTCTAATGAAGATTTAGGCCTTGTTTTTGATAATGATCTAATGGATGCACTTATTAGTTGCCATAATAAGTGTAAGTTTTGTTTTATAGACCAACTCCCACCCCATATGCGTGAGACGGTTTATTTTAAAGATGATGACTGGAGAATGTCCTTTTTAAATGGAAACTATATTACCCTGACCAATATGTCAGAAGAAGACATAGAAAGGTTAATTCTCTATAATTTATCCCCCATGAATGTGTCTATTCATGTAACAGACCCCCAGGCCCGTATCGATCTTTTGAAAAACAAACGAGCAGGGGATATTATTGCCCAAATGAGGCGGCTGACAGATGGTGGTATTAAGATTAATGGCCAAATCGTTCTTTGTAAGGGAATCAATGATGGTGAGCTACTAGACCGAACTATTCGTGATCTTAGTCAGTTTATTCCGGATATATTATCCCTAACCATTGTACCTGTTGGCTTATCTCAGTATAGGGAAGGCTTGGCTAAAATTGAAAAAATTGAAAAAGAAGATGCCATAGGCGTTATTGAAATCGTTCATAAGTGGCAAGATTATTACCTGGAAAAAATGGGAACACGCTTTGTCTTTGCCGCTGATGAGTTTTATGTCACAGGTGATTATGACTTACCACCATATGAAGCATATGAAGACTTTCCTGTTTTAGAAAATGGGGTTGGTATGCTAGCAAGGTTTAAACATGAGTTTGATTGCTACCTTAAAGATCTAGCCTATACAGAGCAAAAGCGAACTGTTTCTATTGCCACTGGAACCATTGCTAAGAAGTTCATAACAGAGCAAATAGATAAGCTAAAAGAGCGGGCACCTAATGTTGAGCTATTAATTTACCCTATTACAAACTATTTTTTTGGTGAGTTTGTATCTGTTACGGGTTTACTAACAGGGCAAGATATTATAAAACAATTGAAAAACAAGCCCTTAGGTGATACATTATTACTATCGGATACCATGCTTAAAGATGACGAGATTATTTTACTAGATGATACACTAACAACAGATATAGCAAAGGATTTACAGATTCCAGTGACCATTGTAGAAAACCATGGCCAAGAATTTATTAAGTCAATATTGCAAATAAAGGAGTAATACTATGAGTAAACCAATAGTAGCCATTATCGGAAGGCCTAATGTCGGTAAGTCTTCCTTGTTTAATAGGTTAGCCGGAGATAAGATTTCAATTGTAGATGATCGTCCTGGTGTAACAAGGGATAGGATTTATGCTGATGTAGAGTGGCTAAACTATCATTTCACCTTAATTGATACAGGGGGAATAGAACCAGAATCAGACGATTATATCTTGCAACAAATGAGACGGCAAGCAGAAATTGCCATTGATACAGCTGAGGTTATTATCTTTTTAGTTGATTCTAAAACAGGGGTGACAGATGCTGATGAGCAGGTAGCAGATATGCTGCGTAAGTCTAAAAAACCTATATTATTAGTTGTTAATAAAGTAGATGATATGAGAAGTCAGATGATGGGGATTTATGAGTTTTATAACTTGGGACTAGGAGACCCCATTCCCATATCGGCTGGCCAATCTCTAAACCTTGGTGATATGCTAGATGAAGTTGTAAAAAGCTTTCCGGACCCTAAGGAAGATGACCAGGATGAAGATGTTATTAAGGTTGCTCTTATCGGAAAGCCTAACGTCGGTAAGTCTTCTCTTATTAATAAGATTTTAGGGGAAGAACGGGTTATTGTAAGTGAGATAGCCGGAACCACGAGAGATGCAATAGATACTGATTTTACCATCGATGGGCAGAAGTATGTTTTTATTGATACGGCGGGTCTTCGTAAGAAGAGCAGGGTGAAAGAAGCCATCGAAAAGTATAGTATTATTCGGACCATTTCAGCTGTTGAAAGAGCCGATATCGTTCTTATTATGATTGATGCTACTGAAGGGGTTACAGAGCAAGACACGAAGGTTGCTGGCATCGCCCATGAAGCAGGCAAGGGGGCTATTCTTGTTGTTAACAAGTGGGACTTGGTTGAAAAGAATAATCAGACCATGAACCAGCACAAGAGACAGCTTGCCACAGATTTAGCCTATATGGCCTATGCACCCCGTATGTTTATTTCGGCTGAGACAGGTCAAAGGGTTACCAAGCTATTTGATATGATTAATACAGTTGCTAAAAATCAAAGCACCCGCATTAGTACAGGGGTTATTAATGATGTCCTTTATGAGGCTATGGCTATGAATCAACCACCAAGTGATAAAGGAAAGCCACTTAAGATTTTCTACGGTACCCAAGTGAGTGTTAAACCACCGACCTTTATATTATTTGTAAACGACAAACAGTTAATGCACTTTTCATATTTGCGATATATAGAAAACCAAATGAGAGATGCATTTGGATTCGAGGGGACACCTGTTCACTTTATCGTAAGAGAAAAGACAAGTAAGGAGTACTAATGGAGAGGCTATTAATTTTAATCATCGGTTATTTATTTGGGAGCCTTCAAACGGCAATTATTATCGGCAGATTAAAAGGCTTAGATATTAGAAGTCATGGTAGTGGTAATGCTGGAGCGACCAATGCCCTTAGGGTATTAGGACTAAAATTTGCAGCCATGGTGTTTGCAGGAGATATGCTTAAAGCGGTTGTAGCTATCTTTTTTGCTAAGGTATTATTTGGGGCTCAGATGCCTTACTTACTAATAGCAACTTATGCAGGGCTTGGGGCAATCCTTGGTCATAACTGGCCAGTATATTTTCAGTTTAAAGGGGGTAAGGGAATAGCTGTTTCTATGGCTACCTTGCTTATGGTGGACTACCGGGTTGGACTTGTTGCGGCTGTTTTGTTTATTGGAATTGTACTTGTGACAAGATATGTCTCTTTAGGATCCATATTCTTAACATTATCAGCGCCGCTTATGTTCTTTATATTTCACAAGAATGAAGCCAATGTACGAGAGATTATTATCTTAATTATTATTATGCCCTTACTAGCAATCTACCAACATAGGGCAAATATTGGGCGTTTACTTAAAGGAACGGAATCAAAAATAGGTCAAAAAGCAAAATAAGGAAGGTGACTGAAATGGCTAAAAAGATTTGTGTTATGGGAGCAGGAAGTTGGGGGCTGGCTCTGGCGTTGCTTTTAGATGACAATGGCCACGACGTAACGGTTTGGTGTTATTCTGAAGACGAAAAGAATGCTATTTTGTTAGAGGGTGAGAACAAGAGATGTTTGCCAGGTGTAAAGCTGCCAGACTCAATGAGCTTTACCACAAGTGTTGAGGCAGCGATACAAGATAAAGAGGTGGTTGTCATTGCTATTCCATCTGCCTTTATGCGTGAAAACATTCAAAACATGGCGCCTTTTATAAAGGACCACCAAATAATTGTTAACGTATCAAAAGGGCTAGAACATAGCACCTTATCCCGCTTATCCCAAGTAATACAATCAGAGCTTCCGAAAAATCCTGTTGTTGTATTATCAGGGCCTAGTCATGCAGAAGAAGTTGCAAGGCGGTTACCAACAACGGTTACTGTTTCTTCCAAATCTAAGGATGCTGCCCACGCAGTGCAAACACTTTTTATGACAGATTATTTTAGGGTCTATACAAACCCTGATTTAATAGGGGTAGAACTTGGGGCATCCCTCAAAAACGTTATTGCTTTTGCAGCTGGGGCTCTTGAAGGGATGGGATATGGTGATAATACCAAGGCGGCTTTAATGACCCGGGGCTTAACTGAAATAACCCGTTTAGGCGTTGCCATGGGGGCTAGCCAGAGAACTTTTAGTGGTTTGTCTGGTATTGGGGACCTGATTGTTACTTGTACCAGTCCCCATAGCCGAAACCGCTACGCAGGAGAGTTAGTCGGAAAGGGTTATAGCCTAGATGAAGCCATTGAAGAAGTTAATATGGTCGTGGAAGGTGTTCATACAGCCAAAGGTGCTTATCTTCTAAAAGAAAAGTACAAGGTTCAAATGCCCATTATTACGGCAGTTTACCAAACCCTATTTGAAGGACTACCAGCTGAGCAGGCCCTTAAGGGTTTAATGATCAGAGATAAAAAAGACGAACATTCCAAGGAAGACCTAATGTGGGAAAGTTAATATTTATTTAGTAAAGTTACGGTGTCTGCTGTGTCATTTCTAAGGCTTTTACAAGCAAAGTTGTATGCCTACATTAAAGTTACGGTGTCTGCTATCTCATTTCCAAGGCTTTTACAACCAGAGTTGTATGCCTACATTAAAGTTAGGGTGTCTGCTATCTCATTTCTAAGGCTTTTACAACCAGAGTTGTATGCCTTAGAAATGAGATAGCAGACACTTTTTTTTGTGTGAAGTAGGAATATCTTCTTATATGGCACATATATTTTAGTGTACCCATACATTTTATCACAGGGAAGAATAAGGAGGCGCTTATGGAGAATTATGATATCTATAGGGATATTTCTGACAGAACAAATGGTGATATTTACATAGGAGTAGTTGGCCCAGTTAGGAGCGGGAAATCTACTTTTATCAAACGATTTATGGAAGAATTGGTAATTCCAAATATTAGTAATGAGCATAACAAAGAAAGAACCAAGGATGAGTTGCCACAAAGTGGTGATGGTAAGATGATTACCACCACGGAGCCAAAGTTTATTCCAAACGAAGCAGTTCCAATTGCTATTGGTGGGGATTTTGAAGTTAAAGTAAGAATGATTGACTGTGTTGGCTATATGATCCCAGATACAGATGGCCATATGTACAATGAAACCCCGCGAATGGTTAAAACCCCTTGGTTTGAAGAGGAGATTCCTTTTGCCCAGGCAGCAGAGATTGGAACAGCCAAGGTTATTACAGACCATTCTACAATTGGCATTGTTATTACCACAGATGGTAGTGTAACAAGTTTTGAAAGAGCAGATTATGAAGAGGCAGAGCAGCGGGTTGTCAGTGAGCTAAAAGAACTTGGTAAGCCATTTATTGTTGTTTATAATACCAATCGTCCTTACGATGGTGATAGTATTGAAAAAACCAAAGAACTGTCCCTGCGCTATAATGTGCCGGTTGTCCCCCTTAATGTTGCTCAAATAAAGCTAGATGATATTCATTCCCTTTTAGAAAAGGTATTATATGAATTTCCACTTAATGAAATGCAGTTTGTTTTTCCAAGATGGATTGAGACCCTAGACCATGACCATTGGCTTAATAAGCAGTTAATTGAGAAGGTTAAAGAAGTGGTCTATCCACTCGAAAATATTCGGCAAGTAAAAGAGTCTCTTGTTGATTTTAAAGACCCTGAGGTCATAAAAAATGTCTTTCTAGAAAAAATACACCTAGGAGAGGGAGTTGTTAAAATTGATATTACAACTGCCGATGACTTGTTTTATAGAATATTATCAGAAACCACAGGAATGGAGATTAATGGGGACCATGAACTGATTAAACTTATAAAAGAACTCTCAGATACAAAAAAAGAGTATGATAAAGTTGCCTATGCCCTCCATGAGGTAAAGCAGAAGGGGTATGGGGTTGTGACACCTGTCTTTGAAGAACTTATATTAGAAGAACCGGCAATGGTTAAGCATGGAAGCAAGTATGCCGTTAAACTTAGGGCCAGTGCACCGAGTTACCATATTATTAAAGCAAATATACAAACAGATATTTCCCCTATTGTAGGAACCCAGGACCAAAGTGAAGAGTTAGTTGAGTATTTAACAAAAGAATTCGCAATGGACCCAAGAAAAGTGTGGGAGTCTAATATTTTTGGCAAATCACTTCATGAGCTGGTAAATGAGGGCTTACAAAATAAGCTCTACCACATGCCTATCGATGCCCAAGAGAAACTACAAGAAACATTGCAAAAAATTATCAATGAAGGTAGTGGTGGCCTTATTTGCATTATTCTGTAAGGTTACAAGATAAAACAAGATGCAAGCCCGAAAGAGGGCCTGTATCTTGTTTTTATTTTGTCCCAGTACTTGCCTTATAAGCTAATACAATATATCATATAGGATAGGAGATATTATAATCTACACTAGAAAAGTGAAATTGGAAGTGGCTATTATGAGAAAGAAAAATATTAAAAGCAAAAGACCTAAAGGGTCACAAGTCCCTATTAGCCAAAGGCCGCCTTCAAGGACCAAGCACTATAATTATGCTGATGGTACCTACTATAATGCCCCTAGCTCAAGGAGCAGGCTAAAAGCTAAGTCTGGTACAGGTGAAGTCGTGGGACAAGCAAGACCTATGCCAAGAAGAAGGAAAGCTAAAAAGAAAAAGGCAAAGTTTTTTGTAGGGCGCCTTATGTTTTTAATTGGATTTATAATAGGTGTGATTTATGTGATTAGCATCGTGTTAGAAACAACACAAAAGCCAGTTATTTCATATCAAACAGTCCAGGTAGGTATTATTGATAATAGTGATGTGTTTGATGGGATTATCGTTAGAAATGAAGAGTTGGTACACAATACCCAAGAAGGTAATATGTACTTAATTGCTGGTGAGGGTGATAAAGTCAAGAAAAATGGTCAGATTTATCAAATTTTTGATCCATCAGAGGCCCGGATCTTAGAGCAAGATATTCAAAGGGTTGAATCAGACATAGAAAAAGTACAAGCAAAAAGGCAAGATGTGTCTTATTTCCAAAATGAGATTAAAATGATCAATAATACAATTGATAATAATATGGAAATATATTATATGCAGTCAAAAGCGGGAAATTTGCAACATACCCATGAGCTAAAAAAACAATTAGAATTTGAAATTGTTAAACGAAAAAAAATTCATATGAAAGATGATGCCGCACCACTTAATGTGCTTAAAGATGAAAAAGTGAACCTGGCAACACAGCTTACAGGTAATGAGACAATATATAAGGCCCAAGAGCCTGGCATTATATCGTATTATACTGATGGTTTTGAGGATATCTTTACCGTAGATAAAATAGATGCCATTACAGAAAAAGATTTAAAGGAAAAATATACCGCAAAAAGTACAATTGCCAATCAAATTATAGGGGTTAGTGAACCAGCTTACCGAATTATAAAGGATAGCAGCTGGCGGGTTGTCTGCTTTATGCCAGAGTCCTGGGCAGAAAGATTTAAACCAGGCCAAAAATATGACTTTGTCTTAACAGAAGATAGGAATATTGAATTTACCCTAAAGGTAGAGGAGAATATAGCCCAAGACAAGAATCATAAAATAGTATTTGCCTCTAATGAGCAATTAGATGCATTTGCAAACACAAGAACCATATCATTTAAATCGTTACAATATCAGTACCAAGGGCTTAAGATACCCAAGAGTGCAATAACAGAGCGTAACCTTATTAAAATACCATCTGAGTATATTGTCTCATCAGAAAATGGTAAAGGGGTTATGAAATCTGCGGGGCTAGCAGGTGAGAGTGTATTTTTAAACCTGGATGTTAACCATGAAGATGAAATGGGCTATTCCCATATTCTCCAAAATTTTGGCCATAAAGAAGGCTTAAAGTTAGGGGATGTTATCAGTCATCCCTCTAAGGCAGACGAGCTTTACACCATAGCAGAGGTTTCCACAGTTAAGGGTGTTTATGTGGTTAATGGCCGTATCACACGGTTTAAACCTGTCACTAGTATTGCACAGAATGATGAGCACCTTATTGTGACGTCCAATTCTAACAATAGCCTTAAGCAGTTTGATCAAATTATTACCAATCCAAAAAACATTCAAGAAGAGCAACTGCTCAGAAATATGGATGTTCAAAATAACAAATAAATTAACAACTAAGGATGTGACAGAATGATTTATCATTCTCTAGAAAAGATTCAAGAGGAAATTAAAGAAGCTGCTATAAAATCTGGGAGAAATCCTCAAGATATTACATTGATAGCTGTGACTAAAACAAGAACCATTGAAGAGATGAAAACTGTAGAAGAACTAGGTCATTTGAACTTTGGGGAAAATAAGGTTCAAGAACTAGAAAAAAAGTATGATGCCTTTGGTGACGCTATTAACTGGCATCTAATCGGCCACTTACAGCGTAACAAAGTAAAGTTCATTATAGATAAAGTTAAGCTAATTCATTCAGTTGATAGCTTAAGGCTTGCAAAAGCTATTAATAAAGAGGCTATAAAGCATAATCTTATTGCAAATATCTTGTTACAAGTGAATATTGCAGGAGAAGATACTAAGTTTGGTTTGGCCCCAGAGGAAGTGATGCCCTTGCTTAAAGAAATAGCATCCTTCAAGAATATAAGGGTTAAGGGTCTTATGGCAATGGCACCTTATACCCAGAATCCAGAAGACAATAGAGAATATTTCAAACAACTTAAAAATTTATCAGTTGACATTAATAGTCAAAAAATAGATAATATATGTATTGAAGAATTATCCATGGGGATGACAAATGATTATGTTATTGCAATTGAGGAAGGCTCAACCATGATCCGGGTTGGAACTGGCATATTTGGACAAAGAGATTACACACAATAAACAAGGAGGTACTATAAATGAGTAATGTATTTGATAAGATGAGAGATTTTTTCATGGGCTATGATGAAGATGATTATGAAGAAGAGTACGAACATATAGAAGAACACGCTGAAAGTATTGAGCCACAGCAGTTTGCTGGGAAAAGGGCAGGGGCTACAAATGCACAAGCAAGAGTTGTGAGTATCCACAAAAATGCAAAAATGGATATTATGAATTTCAAAATGCAAAATTATGATGTAACAGGGGATATTGCGGGATATATAAAAAAGAGAAAGCCTGTTGTTGTTAATATGCAACAACTCAAAAAAGAAGAAGCCCAACGTGCAATTGATTACTTAACAGGGGCAAGTTTTGCACTTGATGGTAAAGTGGAAAAGATTGCTGAGCAGATTTTTATATTTTCACCAGAGCATATTAGTGTTTCCACCATATCAGAAGAAATAAAACAAAAAAGTAGTTTTGCATTCCAATAGTAGGAGCCATATGAACACCAAAAAAATAGAACAACTCATACAATCAATTCAAGAACCGAAAGAAAAAGAACTATTAAAACGAATGTTAGATTTAGCCTATAGGGCTCAAAAAACATACGGTATAACATATACCGATTTTGTGGACCCATTTTTACTTGGCAAGATTAAGTCTTATAGGCTTGAATTATTAGGTCTTAATATGTCAAGTTATGGTGGGCAAGGGAACAGTGAAAGACATATGATAGCCTTAGCCCACCATGACTTAGATATTATTGAAGAAGAATTCCCCATAGGGTATTTAAAAATCGCTGTTAAAACAGGGATTGGAAAACCTTTATCCCATAGGGATTACCTGGGGTCTATTATGGGGTTAGGAATTGAAAGAGAAAAAATAGGCGATTTAATCATTCAAGAAGATGAGGCTTTTGTTATGGCTCATAGGGATATTTCAGATTATATTATGCATACTTTAGAGACCGTATCCCGCTATGGCAAGGTAAGGTGCGGCCTTGTTTCTAAAGAGGAAATTCCTGATTTGACCCTAGGGTATAAAAGTATAGATGGGACTGTTTCGTCCCCAAGAGCAGATGCTATTCTTGCCAGCGGCTTTCACCTATCAAGAGCAGTAGTGGCAAAACTTATAGGAGCAGACCAGGCAGTGTGCAATGGGACTATTATAAGCCAATCAACCCCTATTATGGAAGGGGATATTTGCACCTTACGAGGCCATGGCAAAATGAAAGTCAACGAAATAGGGTCTGTAACAAAGAAAGGTAGAATCAGAGTTAATATTCATCGTTATATTTAAGAAAGGTGAGCATCATCATGAAATTACATATAAAAACTGGAGAAAAACAGTATCCCATTGTATTTAATAATTCATTTGAAAACCTACAAAAAATAGTTAAAGAGCTTGGGTTTTTAGGCAGTAAAATCTGTATTGTAACAGACGACACTGTAGACCCTCTATATGGGGATATTGTGGAAGGTGAATTTCTAAAACTAGGCACCAGGGTGATTAAGCATTCTTTTGTTCCAGGAGAAGATTCGAAAAATTTAGAGACCATAGAGGAAATCTATTCAAAGTGCCTTGCCAATCAATTTGACCGGCAATCAGTTATTGTTGCCCTAGGCGGTGGTATTGTTGGGGACGTTGGTGGATTTGTTGCGGCAACTTATCTGCGGGGGATTAAGTTTATTCAAATACCCACGACTTTGCTTTCACAAAATGATAGTAGTGTGGGAGGAAAAGTAGGTGTTAACTATAACAATCATAAAAATATGATTGGTGCCTTTTATCAGCCCGAAATGGTTTATATGAATACCAGTGTACTTGCAACATTATCAAGCCGTGAATTTGCTTCTGGCATGTCAGAAGTAATTAAGCATGGACTCATTAGAGATGCAGGATTTTATGATTATCTTATTGACAATGTAAATCTAATTAAAGCAATAGACCATGAAACAATCTCTCATATGAATTATATATCTTGCAGTATTAAAGGGAAGGTTGTTAGCCAGGATGAGCGGGAAGGGTCAATCAGAAAGATATTAAATTTTGGCCATACAATCGGTCATGCAATTGAAACCCTATCTAACTTTAAATATTTACATGGTGAGGGTGTTTCTTTAGGAATCGTTGCAGCGGCCCATATTAGTAAGGGAAGAAACATGCTAAGCGATACTGAATTCCAAAGTATTTTAGAGATGCTAAAGCGATATAACCTCCCCATTAGGCTAATAGGTATTGAAGCAGAAGATATTTATAAGCAACTTTTTTATGACAAGAAGGTGGCCAAAGAGACCTTGGTATTTATTTTGCTAGAGGGTATAGGAAACTGCATAGAAGTGAACAATGTAAGCAAGGAAGAAATATTAGACAGCATAAGTTTTTTACAAAAGGGAGAATAATGAATGACCATACTTTTTATAGCAGGCATACTAAGCCTAGTATTTATAGACCAACTGACAAAATGGCTTGTGGTTTTAAAGCTAAAGCCTATTCAAGATTTTCCTATAATAGATAAGGTGTTTCACTTGGCCTATGTTGAAAATAGAGGTGCTGCATTTGGCATTTTACAAGGCAGGCACCTGTTTTTTATTATAATGACCATTATTGTCATGATTTTTATTATGATTTATTACTTTAGATTACCTAGTACCAGAAAGTATCACTGGATGAGGCTTGCCCTAATTTTATTAGCAGGGGGTGCAATAGGAAATCTAATTGACCGGATTCGTTTAGGTTATGTGGTTGACTTTTTATATTTTAAGTTAATTGATTTTCCGGTTTTCAATTTTGCAGACATATGTGTTGTTGTGGGGGTCGGGGTCCTCTCACTTTTTATCTTGATAAACCCGGAAGAAGACAAAATAAAAGGAAGTTTATAATATGAAACAAAGTTTTGAGTACATGATAGAAGCGCAAGATCATGGTGAGCGGATTGATAAATTTCTAGCAAGTCAGCTAGAAGGATGTACAAGGGGCTTGATTCAACGTGAGATTAAAGCCCACAATATCTTGGTTAATGGTAAGCAGGTCAAAGCTAATTATAAGCTTTCCCAAAAGGACAGCATAAGAGGCCATATTTCCCTAGAAGAAGACATTAAAATCTTAGCTGAGGATATTCCTCTTGATGTGGTTTATGAAGATAATGATATCTTGCTTGTTAATAAGGGGATTGATATGGTTATTCACCCAGCACCAGGTAATTATAGTGGTACTTTGGTTAATGGGCTTTTACACCATACCAAAGGCCAACTATCGTCTTTAGGGGGAGAAATAAGACCCGGTATTGTCCACCGTATCGACAAGGACACCACAGGCCTCATAGTTGTTGCCAAGAATAATGAGGCCCACGAAGAATTGGGCAAGATGTTTCATGATTATGATGTGACTAGGAAGTACCATGTTATTGTTCATGGCAATTTCAAAGATGATGAGGGTGTTATTGATGCCCCCATCGGTAGGCATCCGGGAGACCGGACTAAGATGGCCGTAGCTGGGGAGAAAGCTAGAGAAGCGCTTACTTTCTATAAGGTTATTGACCAGTTTAAAGGCTATTCCTATTTAGAAGTAACCCTGCATACAGGTAGAACTCACCAGATTAGGGTTCACATGGACCACATAGGACGCCCTATTCTTGGAGATGCCACTTATGGTTCTAAGAAAAAACAACCTTTTAGAAGTACGGGACCCTTGCTTCATGCTAAAATGCTTGGCTTTAATCACCCCACAAGCAAGGAATATGTCGAATTTGAAAGTTCTTTGCCGGATTTTTTTCAAAAAGCACTGGACAACTTGCCTAAAACATGATATATTACACCGATTATAACATCCTTTAAGATAGTCCGAGAGGCTAGCAAGGGTTAATATAAAATTATTTTATGGCATTCCTATGCCTAAATTTATATGACTTTAGCTAAGGGCCTCTTACATTTGTAAGAGGCTTTTATAGTGGAGAAATTAAAATATAAGGAGGAACTTATGGAAGATAGAATAAAAGAGTTAATGGATGAAACAGCCATGAACCGTGCTTTAACGAGGGTTTCACATGAAATACTAGAAGCCAACAAAGGCGCAGGGGACTTAGTTTTGGTAGGCATCAAAACAAGAGGTGTGCCAATTGCTAATGAATTAGCTAAGCGTATTAAAACCTTTGAAGGAATAGATGTCCCTGTAGAGACTGTTGATATTACCTTTTATAGAGATGACCTAGGCAAAAAAGCCGACCATCCTATTCAGGGAGAATATTCCTTTAGGACAAGGATTACAGATAAAACAATTATTTTGGTTGATGATGTGATTTTCACAGGGAGGACTGCTAGGTCTGCAATGGATGCAATTATGGACTATGGTAGGCCAAATTCCATACAACTGGCAACTTTAGTTGATCGTGGTCATAGGGAACTACCCATAAGACCAGATTTTGTTGGTAAAAATATTCCAACATCTAAAAAAGAAAATGTAAGGGTTATGATTAAAGAAATTGACGGGGAAAACAAAGTAATTATCAGATTATAAACAGGAGGAAAGATCATGGAAGATATGTCACAGGGTAAAAAGATTATATTAGCTTTTCAACACGTTTTAGCGATGTTTGGGGCAACGGTTTTGGTACCAATGTTAACAGGGCTTAATCCAACGATTGCACTATTAAGTGCCGGGGTAGGAACACTGATTTTTCATGCTTGTACAAAAGGAATCGTTCCTGTATTTTT